>JANLSI010000779.1:0-1892 GCA_031362345.1 Pseudomonadota bacterium | reverse complement strand
CGCCGACCTCGGTGGTGCCGTAGATACTGCACACCGGCGCACCGAACACACCCTGCGCCCACACCGCCGTAGCGCTGTCGATGGGTTCGCCGGTGAAAGTCAGCTTCTCTATAGAGAAACGATGGCGGGCCGCGCTGCCGTTATTTTTCATCAGGCGTTTGTGGGTCGCCGCCGCCGATTGTTTGGTGATGCGGTAGTCCGCCAGCACCTGCACTTGGCGCTCAGCGTCGAACTTGCCGGCATAGGCGGCGATGCTGACACCCAGCGCCAGCGGCGCCAAGGTGCCATGCCACAGGCCATGACCCCAGGCGGGCGATGAGGGACACATATAGCGGTCGCCTGGCCGCACACCGGTCGCATAGAGCGCGGCAATGGCGACGGTAACGATGGCGCGGTGTCGATGCCTGACCGCCTCGGGCAGCTCGCGGGTGGTACCCGAGGTGTACTGGAACAGGGCCATGTCATCGGCACTGCTGGCGAGCGGCGCCCGCACCGTGCAGTGGGCGACTTGCGCCAGCCAGTGGTCGTCGGCAATCACCACGGCGGTGCCGGCAGTCGCCGCCAACTCGCGCTTCTCGGCCGCGAGTAGCAGTAGCGCGGGGCTGCAATCGGCCATGCGCAAACGCAGGCCGTCGGGCCCGAACAGCGTGAACAGGGGGACCGCCACCGCACCGACTTTCATCGCCCCGAACAACGCTGCGTAAAACGCCAGCGAGGGTTCCAGCATCATCGCCACCCGATCACCGGGCTTGATACCACGCTGCAGCAGATCGGTCGCAACCCGCCCGCTCCATTGCGACAGCTCGGCGAAAGTAATGATCTCATCGCGGCCATCGGCATGGGCCACCCGGATCGCAATATCGTCCGTGAGGCCTTGGCCGACATGCCGGTCGACACATTCATGGGCGATGTTCAGGCGCTCGCGCCCACCGTCGAACAATGCCCACAGCGCCTCTTTGGAGAAATATCGTTGGGCATCCGCGTAACGGGTGTAGTCGGTCAGACGCATCGCGCTGGGCTTCCGTGGTCTGTGCTCATGAAGACGCCTGGCTGGTGGAGAGGAAGAATTAGCGGGCCGACTAGCGCCCGCTGCTGGCGCAGCTACGTCATCTGTAAATCACCCAGCGCGCGATGGGTGGGCGCGGGTGACGGCAAGCGTGCTACTTCCGATGTTCATTGCTGAGCTGTCAAAGTATCATTTCGCGGCCTTCTAATCCCAGGAGCCTGTCGGCAAGCAGTCACCGCCTCCGGCCCGGTTCCAGGCCCGCAGCAGCAACAGCCTCTTACTCCCTACTCTTTAGATACGCTCAGCGTCCATGCGTCGTCCTTCGATACTCTGTTTGCGCGTGCCTGCGGTGGGTCGCGCCACCGTGCTGGCTGCGATGCTGCTAAGTTGCGCGTTCGCGTCAGCCGCCCGTGCCATCGACAGTTCGCAGCTCGCGGTCGTGATCAATATGGACGATCCGGTCAGCTACGCCATCGGCGAATACTATGTGGTGCGTCGCCATCTGCCACTCAGCAATATCATCAAGATTCGTTTCGAACCCGGTTCGACCACCATGTCGGAGGGCGAATTCAAACTGCTCAAGGCCGAGGTCGAACGTCAAACCGTCTCCAAGGTACAGGCCTATGCACTGACCTGGGCGCTGCCCTATCGGGTCGAGTGCATGTCAATGACGGCGGCCTTTGCCTTTGGCTTCAATCGCGCCTATTGCGCGAGCGGCTGTAAACCGACCGAGCTGAGTCCCTTGTTCAATTCCACGAGCCGTGAGCCCTATACCGATTTCGGCATACGCCCGACCATGAGCATCGCAGCGCGCGACTTCGAGGACGCAGTGTCCTTGATCGATCGCGGCGTGAACGCCGACGGCAGCCTGCCGAATGCGCGCGCC
>JANLSI010000766.1:0-4780 GCA_031362345.1 Pseudomonadota bacterium | reverse complement strand
CGGTTCGCGACTTCAATCCACTGGCCCAGTCCATTGGGTGTGTCCGGCATCATAGCAAAGTGTGGTGGCTTGGGAAGTTGGCGCGATCAGATGCGCCACACTCGGGCCAAAAAAAGAGCCGGCACGGGGCCGGCTCTTCTCAAGCTCAACTACGTCTTCTCAGAAGAAGTAGGTCGCGCGAACGAACATTTCGTCAGCGAAGTCGAGTGTCTCGGTGATGGTGTCGTTGTGACCACCCGGCGAAGCGATGACGGTCGCGTAGAGGTCCCACTGCCACTTGGCCGACGGACGATAACGCACGCCAGGCTGAAACAGATAACCACCGGCCGTATCGATTAGCACCGCCATGTCGACACGCCAAATCAGATTCGGGAAGGGCTGCTGGAAGGCGAGCACGACATAGTCTGCCATGTTGCTACCACGCGGCTTCATCGCTTGCGGATCAAACGCGGCAGGCTTGAAGTTGCCGGTCTTAGCGTCGATGAAGGTCCCGATGTCAGGCGAATCGTTCTTGTCGAGGTCACGACCGAAGAGGTCGGTCTCGGTACGATGCATCCACTGGAAGACGAAATACGTCGCCGGGAACGCCTCGGAGATGCGGTAGTACTTCTCCAAGATCATCGCCGAGACGATGTCGTCCACTTTCTTATAGCGGAACTCAAGGTCGTTGGTGATGCGCTTGTTCGGGGTCACCGATATCTCACCACGGATAATCAACTGGTCGAGCAGCGGATTCTCCGAGTTCACGACGTAGTTGGCGCCGGCCATGAAGACGGTTTCACGCTTGAACTCGCGGCCCACCCACTGGATGAACGGACCAAACGAGGAACGGAAACCTTCAACCGTACGCATGGTGTCGACGAAGTTCTGCTCGTCACCGAAGTTGAACACGTCACGTACGGCCCACTTGGCGGCCGGGAAGTCGTCGATGACGTGTCGCAGGTAGTGCTGGTTGTCCAGACGCGCGTGCTGAATGGCCTTCCAGTACTGCGCCGACGGCGTACCTTGCGGATCCGGCGCAAACGTCGAACCGCAACCGTTTTCCTGGTTGCGCGCACGACGGTCGAGGACCGGCATGCCGAA
Source organism: Pseudomonadota bacterium (assembly GCA_031362345.1). Classification (GTDB taxonomy): domain Bacteria; phylum Pseudomonadota; class Gammaproteobacteria; genus JADJYF01. Next base: position 3,697 of record JANLSI010000766.1, on the reverse strand, counting down.
GGTTGTAATCGCACCGGCATTACCTTTGCCACCGGTCAGGAAATTGGCGGTGTCGCTGTACTGGTTCAAGCAGCCGGTGTTGATGCGGCCGTTGTTGACCTGGGGCGCATCAACGTTGCGGAACACACCGTCCTGATTACGGCGATTCACCACACCGACGATACCCGTCAGCTGCTCGGTGATCGGCATGGTCATGCGCGCGCCGAAGTTCATCGCACCACGCGCATTCCGCATGCCCGCCGAGTCGTCCAGACGCGCACCGGAGGTTGCGATCAGGTTGTACGCCGTGTTCTGGCCCGGCAGGATGGTCGGGGAGAACATCGACGCAAACGCGTCCAGCTCATAACCGTTGGCGAAGGTGTAGCTCAACCGCACACCCGGCGTGGCAATACGCTGGTCCTGATACTCTTCAGCACCTGGCCCCAAGGTCAAGTGGCGGCGCAGGTCGATACCGTTGGCAACGTCCATGGTACGGAAGAAGTAAGCTTCACCCCAGGCGATAACCTGGTTACCCGCACGAATCCACAATGGGCCTCTGTTCCAATCCAGATAGAACGCCGGTATGTCGATGATGGCGTCAGGCGTATTGACTTCGGTCAGGGTCTGGCGGCGGTTGCTCCAGATGCTGTTGTAGCGGCCCGGACCGAAGCTGTCGCCTATCTTGCCCTCGGTGAAGTGGCGGGTACCGTCGTAGTACACGCGGGTCTTCATATAGGCTGAGAACTCGTCGTTGATCTTCGCCTGAATATCAAACTCGAGACGAGTGTTGAACAGGTTGAAGTCCATCGAGTGATTGTCGTTTTGCTGCAAGCTGCCAGGAGGCGCCTTGCCCGGGCGCGCATTGGTGGTGACACGCTGCACGCCGTCGGCATTCAGGGTCGCGGCACCGCCCGGCAGGCGTTGGCTCGAACCCAGAGGAGCCGGGCACGAGACACCCGGGAACGCGGTGAAACCACCGATGTTCGGACCGAAGCCCAAGCGACCGTGGTTGGCACCTGCCGCAATGGCACCCTGCTGGGCATAATGGCAATCCACCGGCGAGCTGGTGTTACCACCCGCTGAGCTGAATTCCACGCCCCGCGATGCCGGGCTATCGAATATCGACTTCCCGGAGACGCCGCGCGGAGACGGCACCAGATCGCCATCGCCAATCTGCTGCTGGCCCCAGTAGGTATGCGCCGCAGAACGCGAGTTGGCAAATCCGGCACCGGCGACGAAGTCGCCTGGACGTTCAGCGATCGCTGCCGCCGTCGACGCCGCATCGCCGAAGTTGGAATGCGTGATATTGGGCGAGATCCGATCGTTGAATAGGTTGTCCATATCGTTGTTGTGATTGCCGCCCGAGTTAAGGCTATAGGCAATTTCTTCGCGAACGAATCCCGTGATATTCCAGTCGATGGCGGAAGCCGTGCCGGCGAATAAAACGCCGCCGGCCATGCCTCCCGCCATGAGAATATGCGCGATTGTGTATTTCTTCACTCCCGCTCTCCTCTGTAAAACCATGTGTCTTTTTTGGAACCCCAGTAGTACTCGGACGACAATTTTTTGTTGTTAGTCTGGTACAGATAGAAATCTCGCCACCGGAATTCCGGCGGCGTTCGCATTACGGCCCATTTACGGCGACGTGTCAATGCCTATTTCGGCCACAAAGTTGGATTCTTGATACTATTTTTTTGCATTTATGTTGCAAAAATGCAACATAAATGCGCTGAGGTGAGCGAGCGGAGCTAGGCTAGAGGCGAAATAGAGACAGTGCGGAAGGACAGCAGCGCACTAGGTGGCGCGACCGACTAGCGGCCGCGCCTCTACATTATATTGGGGACTGGTTACTTGACGACCCGAGCGATGGTACCGCGGTACCCGGCGATGAAGACGTTCTGCTGGCGCAGGAAACCCTTCTCTCCGGCCTTGGTTTCGGCCACACCGGCGGCGATGCCCTGAAACCAGGTACGTACAATGCCGATGTCAGTGGAAGTGCTGAACGTCGCGCCATCATCGCTGCTACGAAGCATCTGACGGATACCGACGATTGCGACCTCGCTGTTACCTGTCCAAACACCGAGCAGATTCGCATTGGTGTCAGCTTTCACGCGCGCCCAGGTCAAACCAGCGTCGGTAGTCTTCAGTACCAGGCCTTCCTGGCCAACTGCGTAGCCCGAATTGCTGCCGTCGTGCGCCAGCGTCATGGCGAATATCGATTCGTCGCCCTTGTTGACCGCGCGCCAGGTGTCACCACTGTCGTCGGAACGGAGAATAAGACCGAACTCACCACTGACCATCATCGCGCCTTCGGCCGTGACGATCACGCCGTAGAGGTGTGGCTCGTAACCTTCGTCGTTGAAATCGGACCAGCTGATAGTGATCGGCTGCCAGGTGGCGCCGAAATCCTTGGAACGGGCCACGTAGCCGAATTCGCCTACTGCGATGGTCAGGCCGGCCTCGTTCATGTCGACGTTCAACAGGCGTTTGTCAAGGCCGCTCTTGACGTCCTGCCACTCGCCGTCGCCGGCGCGGGTCATGACGAAGCCCTGCTGACCTACCACCACCTGATGGTCACCGGCGCGCTTGACCCCGAGCAGAGCGAGGGAGGTTTTGGCCGGCAGGGTTTCCCACTTGGCACCACCGTCCTTGGTCTCAAGCATCAGGCCAAAATTACCGACCGCCAGACCCCATTCACCTCTCATATCGAGGGCAAACAAGGCATCGTGCGGGATACCCGCGCGAATGGGTTCGATGGTCTGGTCGGTCCCTAGTTCAGCGTTGGCGGACTCCGCCGGTGCGACGACAGCCGCCGCCTCCTCTGCCAGCGCGGGCATGGCGAGCACGAAGGAGTAGGCCAGGACGGCCGCCAGCGACGCGTAACGACGGCAAGAACGAATGAGCTTGTTCATTGTGTTTGGACTCGGCTGGAAAGAAGTAATTATGACGGTCGGCGCGCGAACGGCACGCTGACAGCAAAGGGTTCGTGGGCGCCAGGATGGCGCAGGCAGCAGCTTCGAGTGAAGCTTCGGCTATTCATCGGCATTGGCTCCCCTAGGCCCGAGTGCGTCAAGTCCCCGGGGACTGGCAGCCGAGCGAATCTTTGTTATTCGATATCTTCCACGACGTCGGGCGTCGTGTGCATCCACCGTCGTAAGCATCCCCGCATGGCGTTATCTCGGCAATTGCCTTAACGCACCACCCCGCGCGGATTATCACAGATTTGCCAGCGCTCGTCAGATACCGTAACGGAGGTACGGAGAACTTATCTTCAGGGCCGCAGCCCGGCGAATATAGGGGCGCCGGCCGGGAGGTGTCAACGGACTCATTGGCGTAGAAATGCTAGGCCTTGGCGCAGAGTCTTAAACGGTCAGAGAACAGTCCAAGCGACGTCATCGAGAAGGTCCCGACACGCACGGGAATGGAGCCTGTGAGCGGCACGCAGGTCGTGGCTCACTATCGGCTACTATTTCCATCAACACGACGAGTGCGAGCACCAGTGCCCACGACAGCGCAACCATCAACGCCACGCGCGGCGCCTAGCAGGCGCGGCTGTGAGCTGCTCGACGCGCTTGAGGATATGGTGCTGCGTGAAGGCTTCGCCGGACTGGGCGTATCTGAGATTGCCAATCGCTTGTGCTGCTCGAAACGCACGCTTTACGAACTCGCACCGAGCAAACGCGAAATGGTCTTGTTGGTACTCGATCGCTTCTTCGCC
>JANLSI010000605.1:0-3392 GCA_031362345.1 Pseudomonadota bacterium | reverse complement strand
CTGCTTGCGAGTCGGGTGCAGCGATCGGCTGCGCGGGACGGAGTCCTGTGTGGTGTCAAATGAGTGCGGTGCCGCGCCGTCACGCAGGTGTGACGCACACGCGTGAGTCAGATGAAACAACATTTAAGACGACCAACGGCTAAGCATGGTCGCTACCGTCGTTGGCGTTTACGCCGGCAGAAGGGGTATCCGATGAAGTTGCGAAAGAGCTCGGTTCTTACCGCCGTCCTGCTGTTGGCAGGGTCCACCAGCGCGTTCGCCGAAGGCGACGCGGCGCTGGGACGCAAGAAAGCGGAAACTTGCCTGGGCTGCCATGCCATACCGGGCTATTTCAATGTCTATCCCAGCTATCACGTGCCGAAACTGGGCGGGCAGAGCGGCAAGTACATCGAGTCGGCTCTTAAGCAGTATCGCGATGGCGGGCGTCAGCACGGCACCATGCATGCGAACGCGTCGGGTCTGAGTGACCAGGACATGGCCGATATCGGCGCTTATATCGAAAGCTACCGCAAGTAGTCGTTTCCAAGGTCGCTGAAGAGAAACACGCATGAACAAGAAATCGATATCCGCAGTCGTCTGCGCGCTCAGTTTGGCCGCATTCACCAGCGTCGTGAACGCCGAGGCCGCCGCGCCGGCTGCCAACGGCTTGAGCTTCGATGACAAACTTAAGGCCTGTGGCGCCTGTCATGGCGAGAAGGGCGACAAGCCGCTTGCCGCCGATTACCCGATGTTGGCCGGCCAGCACGCCGATTACATCGTGCAGGCGCTCAAGCACTATCGCGATGGCCGTCGTAGCCATCTGATCATGAGCATGCAGGTCAAGGCCTTGGGCCTGACTGACGAAGACATGCTCAAGCTCGGCCAGTACTTCTCTGCCCAGCCGGGTCTGCAGACCCTCAACCTCAAATAAGCGTTGCCGGCTGCCGCTACCGCGGCGGCTGGACTTCCTCGCGCCTCGGCTACTCTTCTTTTTTTCCTGTGTGGGTTCGACTTCAGTCGAACATTCAAAGCCGTGGCTGTGCGACATGCTCTGGAAGGACTATCCGACTGAAGTCGGACCCACACAGGGCGGCGCAGCGCTAGATCCCTCGAATCACGCCGTCACGAGCCAACTCTTTTCTTCGCATGGTCTCCACACCTAATTCGGCGAGGATCGCCTCGGTATCTTCCCCCAGCATTGGCGCGCCACGCCGGATACTACTTTCAGTTACCGAAAATCTGGCCGGCGGGCGGGCCTGACGCAGTGGGCCGGCCTGTGGGTGTGGATAGATCTGCACCAGCTCGTTGGCGGCCACCTGCGGGTGATGAATCATTTCATTGCGGGTCAGCACCGGTGCGCAGGGCACGCCTTCGGCCTCAAGGCGCGCCAGCCACTCGTTGGCGGGTCGGGTCAGCAGGCGTTCCTGAATGATCTCCAGCCGCGCGTCGATGTTGCGATCGCGCAAAGCCGGTGTCGCGAAGCGCGCATCGTCCAGCCACTGGGGAGTCTCCAGCGCGCGGCAGAGCGCGCGCCACTCGCGGTCAGACATCACCGCCACGCTGATATAGCCGGCTGCTGTCGCGTAGATCAAATCGATGAAGCTCGCTGCCGACTGCTGCGGGATCTCGGCGCCGACCAAGGTCTGGCTGCCCATGTCGGACTGCCACAGGAAGGCGACGATGGCATCGAGCATGGCGATGCGCACGTGCTGGCCGACGCCGTCACGGGCGCGGGACAGCAACGCCGCGGTAATGGCCTGGGCCGCCACCAGGGCGCTGACTTTATCCGGCACGATAGTGCGCACCAGACGCGGGCGCGCTTGGTCCGAGCCGCCCTGGATGGTGGCCAGCCCCGACACCGCTTGGATCAGCGGGTCGTAGACCGGACGGGCGGCGTAGGGGCCCTCGAAGCCGAAGCCTGCAATCGAGACATACACGATGTCCGGCCGCGCCGCCCTTACCATGTCTTCGCCCAGGCCCATGCGCTCGATCACGCCCGGTCGGAAATTCTGCACGAATACGTCGGCACTCTGCACCAGCTCAAGCAGCAGCGCCACGCCGCGACTGTCCTTGAGGTCCAGCGCCAGCGAGCGCTTGTTGCGATTGTTGTTGAGAAAGGCCGCTGAGAAATCGCCGCGTCGATTGCCCGCGCGCCGCACGTAGTCACCGCCATCGGGATTCTCGACCTTGATGACCTCGGCGCCCTGATCGGCCAGCATCATGGTCGCGAGCGGACCTGAGATCATGGACGTCAGATCGACGATGCGAAAACCGTGCAGTGGTCCGGCCATGGCAGACTGATCTCCTGGAACGGTGGGTGGTGCGCATTTGTTGCATGTAGTGAGCGGCCCAAGCATAGCGTGACGCGCGCGTGCCGTAGCTATCTTCCGCCGCCGGGATCGGCCATCATCGCGGCCACTTTTTATCCACGAAAGGAGTTCGTTATGCCGCGCCATCCGGGTTCTCGCATTACGCTCGCGGCCGTGTTGTCGCTGGCCTTGTTGCCGGCCCTGGCCGCAGCCGGCGCTTTGACCGATCTGCTGATCGCCCAGGTGGGTGTCACCCAGCCCCAGGCCGACGGTGGCGCGGGCTCGATTTTCAAACTCGCGCGTGCGCAGATGAGCCCTGAGAATTTCCACAAGCTGCGGACGGTCGTGCCGGGCCTCGATGGCTATCTCGGCGCCGCGCCGGCCTTCCTGCCGAACGAATCGCCGGCCGCAGGCGCGAATCCAGCTGCGGGCCAGAGCGTCGGCTTGGCTGGCATGGCCGGTGGTGGCTCCGCGACGAGTGCACTCGCGGCGGTGGCGATGGGTCAACCATTGTCGCCCGCCGACGCCCTCAAGGGCGCAGCGCGCAACAAATTGTCCCAGTCCCTGGGCGCGGCGGTACCCGGCGCCCAGGGTGGTATGGCAGGCGTCGCGGCTGGCGCGCTGGGCGCCAACGCCGGTGGTTTGCCCGCCGCTGGTGGGGCGAGTGCGCTACTCGCTGGCACCGCGCTGGGTGACAAGCTGCAGGCCGCCCAGGCGCTCGCGCCGGCCTTTCAACAGTTGGGCATGAACCAGGGCATGGTCGCGCGCTTCCTGCCCATCGTCGTCGATTACGTGAAATCGGTTGGCGGTAAATCCTCGTCCAAGCTGCTGACCCACGCCTTGGGCTTTTAGAGCGCGTTTGAGATCGCTGGCTGCAGAGCAGCACGCGTTGAAGCAAGCGCTGCGGCGGGGCAGACTGTCGCCTTCGTGACGATGTGCACCTGGGCATCGGTCGATGACGATGAGCGGAGGGGAGTCGCGCGACGATGGGTGAAGTAACGAAATTCAAACCCCCCGCCGGCGACACGCCGCGCCATTTCGTGCGCGTGACCTGCGCCGACCATCGCGGCTACACCGAATTCCAATATTCCATCGGCGATCCGA
>JANLSI010000603.1:0-3228 GCA_031362345.1 Pseudomonadota bacterium | reverse complement strand
TGCTAGCGGGTATCGGACGCGCCTCACAGGAAGAAGCCGGCACCGTCTACTAGTTCCTGACCGGGTCGCTGGTGGTGCGCATGGAGATCAGCCGTCTGCTGCTGCGCGATCTCTATCGCGTCATGCCGCTGGCGATTGCCTTGACGCTGTTGATGGCGGCGGTCAGCTTCCGCAGCGTGCGCGGTGTGTTGCTGCCGCTGATAGCCAACGGCACGGCCCTGGTCGGCACGCTGGCCTGTTACATGGCCACCGGCCACGCGCTCAATTTCGTCACGGTGATGCTGCCGCCCGTCGTGTATGTGGTCGGCTTCGCCTATTCCGTGCATGTGGTCAGTAGTTTCGATCACGAGTTCGCCCGTGGCCTCGACCAGCGTGCCGCCGTCCGCGCAGCGGTGCAGGAAGTATTGATGCCGCTGACTTTGACCTCGCTGACGACGGCCATCGGCTTCGCCTCGCTGGCGGTCACCGATATCGTCTCCATCCGCGACTTTGGTCTGTTCGCGACGTTGGGCAGCGTGATGGCCTGGATCAGCGCCCTGGTGGTCGTACCGGCGGGATTGATGCTGTTGCCCGCACGCCGTCCCCGCTTGCAAAAGACGGATTGGTTCGAGACCGTTGCGCCGCGCCTGGCGCGATTCGATCTGCGCCATCGCCGTAGCATCCTGTGGGCTGGTGCGGTACTTGCGATCGCGTCCCTGTTAGCCGCCTCGCGCATCGAAGTCAGCACTGATTATCTGCGCAACTTTCCCGCTGACGGTGCGATTCGCGTGGATTTCGATAAGGTCAACGCGGCTTTTTCCGGGGCGGTGCCCTTGCAGATCGTGCTGGAAAGCGACATCGCCGACGCCTTCAAGCAGCCGGTCAATTTGCGCGTGATTGCCGATCTTGAGCACTGGCTCGCCGCGCAGCCTGAAGTTGGCGGCGCATTCACGCTGGTCGATTATCTCGGCGTATTGCACAAAGCGCTGGCGCCGGAACTGGCCAGGCAGGATGCGATTCCCCATTCCGCGGGCCTGGTGGACCACCTGCTCCTGATGGGTGGCAGCGATGACGTCGAGCGTTTCGTCGATGCGAGATACACCACGACCGTATTGCACATCAATACGAGTGCCGCTTCGACGGCGGACTTGAATCGGCTCGGACAGCGCATCGATGCCCGACTCGCGCTGCTGCCCAGCCATCTGCGTGGGCATGTCACCGGCAGCTCCTATGTGATCGCGCGCACCATAGACAATGTCGCGCGCAGCCAGATTTACAGCCTTGCCACGGCGGTATTGGCAATCTACGTAGTGCTGGCGATTCTATTTGGATCCTTGCGCGTCGCAGTATTGGCACTGGTGCCGAACATGCTGCCCATCCTGGTCTATTTTGGCGTGCTTGGCGCGAGTGGCATCACGCTCAATCTTACGACCAGCTTGATCGCCGATGTCGTATTGGGAATCGCCGTCGATGAAACGATCCACTTCATGTCTCGCTACAACATCGCCGCACGCAAAGCCGCCAGTGAGCAGATCGGGATCAGCGTGGCGCTGCGGGCGGTGTTGCGTCCCGCGACCTTTACCACCGCGTCCCTGTGCGTCGGCTTTCTCGCCTTGACCGCCGGCGCGCTGCACTACCAGGTGGAATTCGGACTGCTGGCGGCGGCCACACTGGCCATTTCCTGGATGCTGTATCTGACCTTGACGCCGGCCTTGAGCGAGCGACTGCGGGTGGTGACGCTATGGGAAGTATTGACGCTAGACCTCGGCGCATCGCCCGACAAGACCATTCCCGTGTTTGCCGGTCTGAGCCCGCGTCAGGCGCGCGTCGCTGCGCTCATGGGGGCGATAGAACATCATGGCGCAGGCACGCGGGTCATGCACAAGGATGAAGCGGCGAGCGACCTGTGGATAGTCATCGATGGTGAACTCAAGGTCACGAAGCCAGGCGACGATGGCGACGTATTCTTGACCCGGGCTAAGCGCGGCGATTTGCTCGGGGAGGTCGGTTTGTTCCAAGGCTCGCGCTCCGCCAATGTCGATGCGCTGACCGATGTGCGCGTGCTGCGCTATTCAGAAGCGACGCTCAAGACTCTGCAAAACCGCTATCCGCGCGTCGGCGCGCAGGTCTATCGCAATCTCGCCCAGGTGTTGGCCGGCCGGCTGACGAAACTGACCGAGCGCATGGAGTAGGTACTCGACGGATGCCAGGCTCGCCGCTGGGCAACTCCGTACTGCTAAGACTTACGCGCCAGCTCTTCACTGCGATCTGTCGCCGACGGCGGCGCCGGCGATAACGCCGCCAGCTCGGCACGCAGCGCGGGGGGCATGTCCACTTTCACCGCATCCAGTGACGCCTGCATCTGTTCAACATTGCGCGCGCCGATGATCGGTGCCGTGACCGCCGGATGGGCGGCGACCCAAGCAACCGCCATGCTGACTGGATGCACGCCGCGTGCGGCGCAGAACTCAGCAAATCGCGCCGCGACCTCAAAGGCCCACGGCTCGCCATAGCGCTGTGCATACATCGAATTCTGGTTGAGCCGGCCAGCGACAGCGGCGCGATCTGCTGCGTACTTGCCCGACAGCAATCCGCCGGCCGATGGCCCATAGGGGACGACACTCAGGTGATTGGTCGCCGCCATCGGCAGGATCTCGATTTCGGCGGTGCGTTTGAGCAGGTTGTACATCGGTTGGATGAGCTGCAGCGGCGCCCAGCCCGCCGCGCGTTCGATATCGAGTGCCGCTTGGGTCTGCCAGGCGGTGTGATTGCTCAGCGCCGGATAGAGAATCTTGCCGGCGCGCACCAGATCTTCCAGACCACGCAGGGTCTCTTCGAGTGGCGTGCGCGGATCCTGATTGTGCACGTAGTAGATGTCGACGCGGTCGGTGCCCAGGCGTTTAAGACTGGCCTCGCAGGCGCGGCTCAGATGGCGACGCGAGGCGCCTTTGGCATTGATGTCGCGGCCCATCGGATTGAAGCCCTTGGTCGCGACGACTATTTCGTCGCGATGGCCGCGCATCAAGTTGCCGAGGATTTCTTCAGCGCGGCCGGCGTTGTACTGATCGGCGGTGTCGAAAAAATTGATGCCGGCTTCGCGCGCGGCTTGATACATCGCCGCGCAAGCCGGTTCATCGGCTTCGCCGCCGAACGGCATAGTGCCCATGCAAAGTTGCGAGACGCCGATGCCGGTACGTCCCAGGGGGCGGAATTTCATGACTCAGATCCTCGCGCTGACTGGCGTCGGCG
>JANLSI010000598.1:0-8314 GCA_031362345.1 Pseudomonadota bacterium | reverse complement strand
GCGTCGACCGCGCTGCCGCCGGCTTCAAGCAGTTCGATGGCAACCCCACTGGCCAGCTTCTGACTGGTGGCCGCCGCGCCGCGGGCTGCTGTGATGGGCGAGAGGGTCACTTACGCCGGCTTCCACTCGAGACCGATGGCGCGACCGACGAAAGCCGGCCGCGGCACCCGCGCGTGCTCAGCCTGGATCGCAGCTAGGCGCTGCTGCGCGCACGCCGGCATGACCGACGCGCGCCGGGTGGCAAAGTCGATGTGCACGAAGACGAACTCCGCCTGCGCCGACAGATAGCGCTGGTCGCGATGGTAAAGCTCCTGAAAGATGTGAACGCGACGGCGGTCATAACCGAGTAGCAAGGTGCTCATTTCAAGCGGGTCGCCCGACATTAGCTCACGGCGGAAATCAATACTGGAACTGACCATGAACATCGAGGCTAGACCCTGCCTGGTGTAATCCCAACCTAGCCCGAAGTCATCAAACATCGGGCAACTGCCGTCATCGTAGGCCGACACGTAGTGCGCGACATTCATGTGGCCATTGGCGTCTAGCCATTCGGGCTTGACCACGGAATAGCCGACATAGGGGGTGGGAATGGGCTGGTCTGACATGGCTTCGTTTCGCTTGGCGATGATCGATGTCGAGAGACGCGCCGGCGCAGCCGGCGCACTGCGAGCGACATTCGCGGCTGGTACGCGTGTGCGTCGCATTCTGCAACGCCGGTCCGTTGCCGACAAGTCAGAGGCTTAAACACTGCGAGCGTAGTGATGCAACTCCCAATCCGTGACGGCCTGAGAAAATCGAAACAACTGCCATTCGCGGCTGCGCGCGTAGGCGTCGACGAACGCTGCGCCGAAGACCTTTGCCGCCAACGCCGATTGTCGCCAGTGCGTGACTGCGGCACTGAGATCAGTAGGGAACGCCGCGCCGGCAGGTGTCGCCGCATCGGCGGCATCGCCGCTGCAGGGTGCAGTTGGAGCGAGGGCGTGCTCGATGCCTGCACGCCCCGCCGCCAACATCGCGGCCAGCACCAAGTGCGGGTGGGCATCGGCGCCCGGCACGCGGATCTCGATACGCGCGTGGGCGGCGTCATCCAAGACCACCCGATAGGCGACCGTCTTATTGTTTACGCCCCAGGCATTGCGGCGCGGCGCGATGCTGTCCGGCGCGAAACGCTTGTAGGAATTGATGGTCGGCGCGCTCACGATGAACAGCTCGGGCACGTAATGCTGCAAGCCGGCGATGAAGGCGCGCCGTGTCGCGCCGTCGTTACTCGCCGCGAAGAAGGCATTGCGCTGGCCGTCTTCGCTCCACAGCGAAATATTGAGATGGGCACCCGCGCTTTGCAGGCCCGGCGCAACTTTTGCCATGAAGCAAGCCAGGTGCTGTTCGCGCTGCGCGACCATCGCCGCCAGGCTGCGTGCCAGCACCGCGTTATCGGCGATAGCCAGGCCGTCGACGCACGCCAGCGCAGCCTCGACGAGGCCCTGGAATTCGTGGTGCACGGCGGCGAGTCGCACATCCATGCGTGTCGCCCATTGTTCGAAGCCGTGCAGAAACGACGCGCTGGCGGCCTGATCGACCAGACCGTACATGCGGTCGAAGGCCGGCGCGAAACTGAGATCCGCGGCGGACTTCGCCGCCAGCGAGCGTGGGCTTTCGTTCAGCAATCGGAATTCGAGTTCAAAGCCGCCGCGTACAGTGAAGCCGAGTGCCGTATAACGCGCCAGTTCAGCACGCAGCAGCGCACGCGGGCAAAAGGCGTGATAAGGCGGCTGAAATTCGCCGAGGATCAAAAGACCCGCGCCGCCGGCATCAAAGGGCGCGTCGCGTGCACTGCCGGCATCGAGTGCGAGTCGGCCATCGGCATAACCACGCCCTGCATCTTCGAAGGGACCGAAGGCGATAGGTTCATCGCCGATGTCTTGGGCAAAGATAGTCGTGGTCATGGCGAGGCCATGGTCCAGCGCGTCGGCCAGGGCATCGACACTGTAGTGCTTGGCGCGCAGACGGCCGTCCCAGTCCAGACAGCCGAGGGAGACATGGGTCAAATCACGCGCGGCGACGGTGCGCAGAATGTCTGAGGCGGCTGTGGGGCGGAAGGCGGGCATTTATTAACGCTCGGCAAGGACATGTCCGAATGAATTCGGACTCACCGGGTGGCGCGGATTTAATCCTCAGTTTGTGCGAATAAATTCGCACCGACAAACCGGAACTGACCGTCGCCAATCAGCCCGGTACCTGGTGCCCTTCGTAGACAAATATCTTGTCGCGGTTCAACAAGCCCTTGGGGTCGAGGGCATGCTTCACGCGCCGCATCAGCGCGATTTCATTCTCACTACGGCAGATATCAAGCCACGGCCTTTTTTCCAGACCGATGCCGTGTTCAGCCGAGACCGAGCCGCCGAGCGCTGCGAGCGGTGCATAGATAGCCTCTTCGATGGCAGCTCGATGAGGCTCGATGTCGCCGCGCAGGGCAACCGAGAAGTGCAGATTGCCATCACCGAGATGACCGTAAGCAAAGAACTGCCCGTCGAAGGGCAAGGCCGCAACGCGTGCGCGCACCAGCGCAACATACTCGGCCATCGGCGAGGTGGTCAGACTGACATCGAAAAACACTACCTGACCAAGATCGAACAGATGCTCGACCTCGTCGCGAATACGCCAGATGGCAGCACTCTCGGCGCCGGACTTTGCAATCAAGGCATCGGCCAGTAAGCCCTCTTCATGGGCGCGCATGAGTGCCCCTTGGAATACCTCTGCTTCGCGTTCCTGATCGGCGCCCAGCGTTTCAACGATCCCGTAGAACGGATGTTCGCTACCGATCTGGCTCGCGGCACCGCCAACCTTATCGCGCTGGTAAAGAAAGAAATCCGGCCACATCACCTCAAAAGCTGACAAGTTGCCGGACAGCGCACCGTCCAAATAAGAGAGAAACTTCAGCACCGCGCTGAATTCCGGGAAGGCGACCAGTGCCGTGTGCTGGGCCGGCAAGGCCGTGCGCAGGCGCAACACCAGGCGCGTGACGATGCCGAGCGTACCTTCGCTACCGATGAAAAACTGTTTGAGATCGTAGCCGGAGTTGTTTTTCAGCATGTGATTGAGCGATGACACCACCGTGCCGTCGCTCAACACCGCTTCGAGACCGAGCACGTTGTCGCGCGTCATGCCATAGCGAATGACGCGCAGACCGCCGGCATTGGTCGAGACATTGCCACCGATCTGACACGACCCGCGCGCGCCCAAATCCACTGGGAACATGAGGCCAGCGGCTGCGGCCGCTTCGTGAATGGACTGCAAGGCCACTCCGGATTGAAGCGTCATGGTGCGACCCAGGGTGTCGAGTTCTTCGATGCGGTTCATGCGCTCGGTCGAGATCACTATGTCGTCCGGCGCGGTGTCGGCAGCATGCACCAGACCGGTCAGGCCACCGTGTACAACGACATGTTGGTTGCGGTGATGGCAGATCTTCATGACCGCCGCGACTTCCTCGGTCGAGGTCGGCCGCACGATGGCGCGCGCTTTGATGGTGTCGGTACGCCACACACCGGCGGCGCGATTGGCGACATCGGCACCAGACAACACATCCCCGGTGGTCAGCACGCCCTTGATGGCGGCCAGCAAATCACTCATGTCGCGCTCCCCGCTTAATGCTTATTTACGCCGCTTTACTCAGCGCCTGATCGATATCCCAGAGAATGTCTGACAAGGTCTCGATACCGACCGACAGACGAATCATGTCGGGCATCACGCCCGCCGCAATCTGTTGTTGCTCGCTCATCTGACGATGGGTAGTGGAAGCCGGATGGATGACCAGCGTCTTGGCGTCGCCGACATTGGCGAGATGACTCAGGAACTGCACGCTTTCGATGAAGCGTGCGCCCGCCGCCTGCCCGCCTTTGATACCGAAGCTCAAGATCGCGCTCGCGCCGCGTGGCGTGTATTTCTGCGCAAGGTCGTAGTACGGGTCGTTCTTAAGACCCGGGTAACGCACCCATGCGACGCGCGCATGGGCGTGCAGGAATTCGGCAACCGCGAGTGCATTGTGGCAGTGGCGGTCCATGCGCACGGCCAGCGTCTCAATGCCCTGCAGGAGCAGGAAGCTGCTCATGGGGCTCAAGGACGGGCCCAACACCCGCAACTGTTCGAGACGCGCGCGCATGGTGTAACCGAAATCACCGAAGGTCTCGTAGAAGCGCACGCCGTGGTAGCCATCGGAGGGCTCGGTCATGCCCGGAAACTTGCCGTTGTCCCAGGGAAATTTGCCCGACTCAATGATCACGCCGCCGATGGTGGTGCCATGACCGCCAAGGAACTTGGTCGCCGAATGAATGACGATGTCGGCACCCCATTTGAACGGCTGACACAGATACGGCGTCGGAAACGTGTTGTCGAGCATGAGCGGGATGCCGGCCGCGTGGGCGACCGCCGCCACGGCTTCGATGTCGAGTACGTTGATCACCGGGTTGCCGATGGTCTCGGCGTAGATCACTTTGGTATTCGGCTTGATGGCGGCGGCAAAGGCCTGCGGGTCATCGGTGTCGACCAAGGTCGCCTCGATCCCGAACCGCTTGAAATTAAAATCCAGCAAGGTGTGCGTGCCGCCATAGAGCGTACGTGCAGCGACGATGTGATCGCCCGCTTCGCACAGTGTCAGCAGCGCAATGGCCGAGGCCGCCATGCCGGAGCTGACCGCCAGCCCGGCACGTCCCCCTTCGAGTGCCGCCATGCGTTCTTCAAACACCGCCGTGGTCGGGTTGCTGAGTCGCGTATAGATGTTGCCGAAGGTCTGCAGGTTGAACAGGCTGGCGGCGTGTTCAGTATCATCGAACACATAGGACGTGGTCTGATAAATGGGCGTCGCGCGCGCGCCGGTGGCGGCATCGGGGATCTGACCTGCGTGCAGGCATAGCGTTTCAAAACCGAATTCGTGATCTGCCATGGTGGTCTCTGCTGGCGGTGCGGGCTGCGACGCCGGGGCGCCGCGCGCGCGTCAATTGACGATGACCTTGGGCCGTCTGGCCGAAATGACGCCGGTGTTTACGCCGACAAAATTAAGTCCGCCTAGAAGGCGCGCATGTTCAATCTTGATACAGCGGTCCATCACTACGTCGAGGCCGGCGGCGCGAGCACGCGCTGCGGCGTCGAGATTGACGACCCCGAGTTGCAGCCACAAGACCTTGGCACCGACAGCAATGGCGGCCTCGGCTAGCGGTGCAATATCTTCAGATCGACGAAAGCAATCGACCACGTCGATCGCTACGGGGATCTCAGCGAGCGTCCCATAGCACTTCTCGCCCAGCACTTCGTCATAGGCGGGATTGACCGGAATGATGCGATAGCCATGATGTTGCAGATACTTGGCGGCGAAGTTGCTAGGCCGGTGCCAGTTCTGCGACAGACCGACCACCGCGATGGTGCGGGACTCGGCCAGAATGCGCCGCAAGCTCGGAATGTCGGCTTCGAATTCTGCGGCGCTCACCACTGTCGTTCTCCCGCGCGATTGCTGCGCGCCGACGCGCGCATAGTGCGGAACCATAGCAGATGCGCGCGCTGCGCGGGATGGGGCCTACAACAACGCGGCGTCGATGTCAGCGATGGCCGCCGAGCCATGCACGATAACCTGCGCCAAGGCACCGGCCTGTGGCAGCAACTGCGCGGCATAGAAACCCGCCGCAGCGAGTTTCGCCCGATAGAAGGTATCGTCGCCCTTACCCGCCGCCGCGCTGCAGGCGGCCGCCTCGGCCATCATCCAGCCACCACAGACCAGACCGGCAAGTTGCAAATAGGACACCGCCGCCGAGGCCGGCAGGCGCGGGTCAACCGCAGCGCCACACAGCCAGCCGACCACCGTTTCGAGATGGTCCACCGCCACGGCCAGCGCGTCGCGCACTTGGCCCGCGGTGTCGCGCAGAGCTTGCATGTTGGCAATCGTGGCACGCATGTCAGCGATCAGTTCGCGCATGGCGTGACCGCCGTCACGCAGGGTCTTGCGACCGACCAAATCACCCGCTTGAATGCCGGTGGTGCCTTCGTAGATCGGCATGATGCGCGCATCGCGCAGGTACTGGGCGGCGCCAGTCTCTTCGATATAGCCCATGCCGCCATGCACCTGCACGCCGATCGAAGCAAGCTGCACGCCAGTCTCGGTACACCAGGCTTTGACGATAGGCGTCAATAGATCGCCACGCCGCGCGGCGCGTGCGCGACGATCCGCATCGGGGTGCAATTGCGCCGTGTCGTATTCGACGGCGCATACATAGGACAGCGCACGCATGGCCTCAATCTGGCTCTTCATGGTCATCAGCATGCGCTTGACGTCGGGGTGCTCGATGATGGTCGCGCGCGGTCCGGCACCCGCTGGCTGGCCTTGCACGCGCTCGCGGGCATGCTGCACGGCTTGCTGGTAGGCACGCTCCGCGATCGCCACGCCTTGGCGACCGACCGCATGGCGCGCAGCGTTCATCATGGTGAACATGTGCATGAGACCGCGATTGGCCTCGCCCACCAGATAACCCACGGCGCCGCCATTGTCGCCATAGGACATCACCGCCGTCGGGCTGCCGTGGATGCCGAGCTTGTGCTCGATGGAGACACAGCGCACATCGTTACGGCGGCCAAGCGTGCCGTCGGCATGGACCAGGAACTTCGGCACCGCAAACAGCGACATGCCGCGCGTGCCTGCCGGCGCATCGGGCAAACGCGCCAATACCAGGTGCACAATGTTGGCGGTCAAGTCGTGCTCGCCGTAGGTGATGTAAATCTTTTGCCCGCTGATCAAATAGTGATCGCCATTCGGCACGGCACGCGTGCGTACGGTACTGAGGTCGGAGCCAGCCTGCGGCTCGGTGAGATTCATGGTGCCGGTCCAGGTGCCGGCAATGAGCTTGGCGAGATAGGTCGCGCGGAGATTGTCGTCACCGTGCTGCTCGATGGCCTCGATGGCACCAGCGGTCAGCAGCGGACACAGACCGAAGGCCATGTTGGCGCCGTCCCACATCTCGCCGACTGCGGTCGCTATGACTTTGGGCAGCCCCTGTCCGCCAAACTCGGGATTCATGGCGAGTCCGTTCCAACCACCCTCGCAGAAGGCCTGATAGGCTTCGCGCCAGCCAGGCGCGGTGTGGACGACGTCGCCCTCCAGCCGGTTGCCAACGGCGTCGCCGACGCGGTTCAGCGGCGACAGGACTGCGGTCGCAAGCTTCGACGCCTCCTCCAACACGGCAGCGGTCAAATCGGCACTGATTTCATCGAAACCCGCCAGCTCCTGCACGCGCGGCAAGCCGATCAATTCGTTGATCACGAACTGCATATCGCGCAGGGGTGCTGTGTACTCGGCCATCTCGGGTCTCCGGATAAATGATATTTAGCAGCCTGTCCCATGGTGTCCTGCCTGCGCTGGTGGGCCGCCTGTGGCGGATTACCAGCAACGGCACACCCCCTAGCGCAAAAAACTCGGCGCAAGGCCGAGTTCCGATCATCGTCAATGATGCTATTGCGTCAAGCGCGGCGAGCGCTTGAACTCGCCATTACCCGCCTAGGCGCGAAAGTCGCCGCCGCAGCCAAACTGCCGCTCGGCGTTCAGGCCATGGCCAGCATCGGCATTGGTCCGAGGTCGATGGGCCCTGCAGTCATCACTTCGATCTGACAAGTCGGCAGACCCTGGCGTGCGCGGGCATAGGTCGCCAGCGCCCACACCGGGAAGTAACGCGCGTAACCGTGGTAACGCAAATAGAACACCTTGGCGAACCCGGTGCCGGTGTACTCCTCTTCGTCCCACTCACCGACCACGTTCTGCGTACGCACAAGGTAGTCGACGCCACGCTCCACGTGGGGTGTGCCGGCCGCACCAACGGCCATCAGGCCGAGCAGCGCCCAAGCCGTCTGGGAAGGCGTGCTGATGCCGCGACCGGCGAGCGCCTGGTCGTCATAGGTATTGCAGCTCTCGCCCCAGCCGCCGTCTTCATTCTGGTGGTCTTGCAGCCATTGCACTGCCTTACGCACATAAGGCTTGGCGAGGTCTTCGCCGATCGCGCCCAGGGCTGCCAGCACGCTCCAGGTCCCGTAGATGTAGTTCACGCCCCAGCGGCCGTACCAGGCGCCGTCCTCTTCCTGATCTGAACGCAGGAATTCCAACCCACGCTGCACGGGCGGGAAACTCCCATCGTAGCCGAGCATGGCCAGCAGTTCGATGCAGCGCGCGGTGAGGTCGGCCGTGCCCGGGTCGACCAGCGCGCCATGGTCGGCGAACGGGATCTTGTTCAGGTACTCGTTATTGTTGCCGATGTCGAAGGCACCCCAGCTGCCGTCCGGATTCTGC
>JANLSI010000581.1:0-4423 GCA_031362345.1 Pseudomonadota bacterium | reverse complement strand
CGTCGCTGGCGATGTCGCCACTGCGTGCGATGAATAGCTGACGGAACGCCGGCTCTCCGGAGCGCGCAGTCGGGCCGATCATGGCGTTGTCGCTGGGCACCTCGCGCCAGCCGAGCAGCTGCTGGCCTTCTTCTGCGATGACGCGCTTGAATTGCGCCACGCAGAACTCGGCATCCTGCGTGTCACGCGGCAGGAACACCAGGCCCGCCCCGTAATGGCCGGCGGGGGGAAGCTCGAAGCCGAGCGCGGCGCAGGTCGGGCGCAGGAAGGCGTCGGGCATCTGAAGCAGGATGCCAGCACCGTCACCGGTGTTTTCTTCACAGCCGCAGGCACCGCGGTGCTCTAGATTGGCGAGGATGGTCAGCGCCTGACGGATGATGCCGTGGGATTTGCGACCCTTCATGTCGGCGACGAAGCCGACCCCACAGGAATCGTGCTCATGGGCCGCATCGTACAGCCCGCCCGCCGGGCCGCCGGTGCGCGGAAATCGAGTGCGAGCAGAATTCATCCCTACCAGTGCCTCCGAGATACGAGCCGTGAAAATGACGCGAACACGCGCGCAAAAGGACGGCGAGTATAGGCTGCAAGCGCGCAAACTGTCACCAAAATCGCGGTATGCGTCCGCGATTGCGGTGCACCGAAACAGATCGCGTCGTGCCTATTTAAGCGTCGAAACGGCGCGCGGCCACGGCTTCTGTTTAACCAGTGGCGGTGGCATCGCGTGGATCGCGGAATTAGCAGCGGTGCGCGTGGTGTATAGACCCGTCACGACCACGAACCAGGGCGCTTGTTTGAGCTTGACCTCAAGCACGGTGGCCTTCTCGCCCAGACCGTGATCGCGAATGAAGCGGGTGGTGGCAGCGCGATCGCGACTGCCGAACAATTGGATCACATAGTGCTGGGGTTGCTGGCGTTTGAGCCAGTTCGCTGAATAGAGCGCCTCGTCTTTGGAAGCAGTCGCATCTTTCGCGGCCGGCTTAGGACTGCGCTTGGCCGCCGCGATCCGTTCGGCGGCCGCTTTGGTTGCGCTTGGCTTGGGGTGTGGCGCCGGCGGAGTGGCGGGTTTGGCGGGAGCAGCAGCGGGCGCGCTCGGCGCACTTTTGCTCGGCACGGACACAGGCGCTTGTGCGGGCAGCGTCGGGCGGGCCTCAACCAGGATGGGTGTAGGCTCCGCCACCGCAGTGACGGGTGCTTCCAGCGGTATTTCGGCTTGCTCGGGCGCTGGCGCCGGTGGTTCCGTCGTCGCGAGCAGGGTCGGTCCGGCGCTGGTGGACGATGGGTCTGCTGTCGTCTGTGGGCCGGTGGGCCGGATGGCCTCAGTCGTGACCGCCGGGGTTTCGGCGCTGGGCGTGGGCAGTGTGATTTCGACGGTGCCGGGCACGGTGTTTTCGTTATGGCGGGACGCCAGCAACGTGCCGATTGCGACCGCGACCACGACGAAGGCCGCAGCCGCCAGCACCGCTGCGTACTTGCGCGCGTTGAAACCGCGCAAGGCGCCGCCCATGGCACGCGCCGCGTTGGCGGCGCGCACGCCCGGGTGTATGGGCTTGGGTCCACCACTTCGCACACTGGCCAGCATGCGGCCGGGATTACCCTCGGCGGCAGCGGCCAGCTGATCGAGATCCAAACCCTCGTCGAGCGGCGAGTCGCCGGCTGCGGCCGGCAGCACGCTGAGCGCCAGGGTTTTCAGTTCTTCGGCGTCCAGCGGTGGCACGTCAACGACGTGGATGACCGCGCCCTCGGGGGCGACGGATTGCAGTCGTTCGCTGAAGTCGCTGTCGGCGTCGCCCGCCAGTACTACCCGCAGGTCGCCGCGCTGGTGTTCGCTGTAGGCAAGCGAAAACAGCATCGCGCGGGCGCCTTCGTCGAGGTTCTCGGCGTCATCAAGGGTCAGGATGCAGAGTTGTCCGCCGAGTTCGATCTCGGCCAGGCGGGCGCGCAGATCCTCAATGCCGGCGTCTAGCTCACCAAGTTCCAGCGCCTCGCTCAGGGCCTCAAGTAGGGCTGGGGCGGTGTGAGTCGCGGCGCCATTGCACGGGATGACACGCCACTGGGCTCGCGTCTGGTCTGCCACTGCAGCCAGCAGGCGGCTGCGGCCACTGCCAGCGTCACCCTGTATCAGCACCATCTGGTGGCCGAATTCGAGCAGGTGGCTGAGCAGGTCGAGACGCTGACGTATTGCCGGCGTGGTCAGGTAAGGCGGCTGCATCTGCGCCGCGGCCGGGCTGTCATCCATCACGGTCACACACTACTTAATGAGTCCTCTCATGCCTTGAGCCAGGGTTGGGCGGTGCCAGCATACTCGGATCCGAACACTCGACCGTGTTCGACGACGGCAAAGCGATCGGTCATGCCAGCGATGTAATCGCTGACGGTGCGGGCCCGGATCTGCAGGTCCGGCTCACGACTCAAGGCGCTGCCATCGGGCAGCAGGGCTGGCTCGTTCATGAACGCCTCGAACAAATCGCTCACCAGGGATTGCGCGCGTTCGGCGATGCGCCGCACCGCAGGGTCGTCGTAGAGTTGTTGGTGGAGCAGGCGCTTCAAACCCAGGTGCTCTTCGCGCATATCGGGCGAAAAATCGGCCAGCGCGTCGCGTTGGCCGCGCACGTCTTCGACACTACAAGGGCGGCAATGCGCCAGTCGTTCGCGCGTCGCGTCGATCAAATCAGCGACAAAGGCCCCGAGCATGTGCCGAATCGCAGTATAGGTCAGCCGTTTGCCGGACAGATCCGGTGCATTGACGCGACTGGAGTCCAGCGCCTCGCGAAAGCCATGGTGTTCACACACGGCGTCGAGGGACAAGATGCCAGAGCGCAGGCCATCGTCGATATCGTGATGGTTATAGGCAATCTCGTCAGCGACATTGGCGATCTGCGCCTCCAGCGAAGCTTGCTGGCGCTTGAGAAAGCGTTCGCCAAGGGTGCCCAAGGTGGCCGCGCGCGCCACGCTGCAGTGTTTCAAGATACCTTCGCGGGTCTCGAATAACAGGTTGAGTCCATCGAATGCGGCATAGCGCTGTTCGAGTTCATCGACCACACGCAGCGAATGAAGATTGTGTTCGAAGCCGCCATAGGGTTGCATGCAGCGGTTGAGCGCGGTCTGGCCAGCGTGGCCAAAAGGCGTGTGGCCGAGGTCGTGAGCCAGCGCGATTGCTTCGGTCAAGTCCTCGTTCACAAGCAGGGCGCGGGCAATGGTGCGCGCCACCTGGGCGACTTCCAGCGAGTGCGTGAGGCGGGTGCGAAACATGTCGCCTTCGTGATTGACGAAGACCTGGGTCTTGTATTCCAGACGGCGAAAAGCCGACGAGTGAATGACGCGATCGCGATCGCGTTGGAATTCGCTACGCCAGGCAGGGGGCGATTCCGGCACACGTCGCCCCCGCGACTGGCGCCCATCGACTGCATAAGAGGCGAGGTTCTGACTCATGGGCCGGTGACGCGCGCGCGGAGCATGCGGGGACTGCGGCGCCGTCTCAGGCCGCAGGCTCCCCCTTTAGCTCGGCCTCCAGCAGGCTGTCGTCGTAGTCGCGCGTCACGCAGGATTGTCCTAGCGCCCGTAACAGCACCAAATGTATCCGCCCGCCGACATTCTTCTTATCTTGCAGCATGAGCTGGCGAAACCTGGCGGGCGAAATCGCTGGCGGCGGTGCGGTTGGCAACTGCGCGCGGGCCAACAGCGCGACGATGCGGCGCAGATCGGTCGTGCTTAACCACCCGCAACGGGCCGACAGGCGCGCCGCCATGCACATGCCGGCCGCGACCGCCTCGCCGTGCAGCCACTGGCCATAACCGCTCGCGGTTTCGATGGCATGGCCAAAGGTGTGGCCGAAGTTGAGGCTTGCCCGTTCGCCGGTTTCTCTTTCGTCGGCGGCCACCACTTCGGCTTTATGCTGGCAGGAGCGGCGCACCGCCTCGGCCAGCGCGGCCGGCTGGCGGGCGAGCAAGGCATCGAGCTTGGCCTCCAGCCACTCGAAGAAGTCTCGATCTCGAATCAGTCCATACTTGATGACTTCGGCGAGACCGGCATGCAGTTCGCGAGCCGGTAGGCTATCGAGGGTCGCGGTGTCAGCGACGACCGCGATTGGCTGGTGGAAGGCGCCGACCATATTTTTGCCCAGCGGGTGGTTGACTGCGGTCTTACCCCCGACCGAGGAATCGACCTGGGCAAGCAGCGTGGTCGGCACCTGCAGGTAATCGATGCCGCGCTGGTAGCAGGCTGCCGCGAAGCCGCCCAGGTCGCCGATTACGCCGCCACCCAGAGCGACCAGCAGGGCGCCACGTTCCATGCGCTTTTCCAGCATGAAGCCCATCACGGCGCCAAATGTATCCAGCGTCTTATGGACCTCGCCGTCGGGCAACACTAGCGTCTCGCAGCGGCGTGTAGCGAAATGGCTGCGCACCCGCGCCAGATAGAGCGGCGC
>JANLSI010000558.1:0-4292 GCA_031362345.1 Pseudomonadota bacterium | reverse complement strand
TATTTCCGCAATGCGCGCAACGATGTCTGGGCGTTTGCTTTCGGCCAGCACTGTCGTACGCACGGGTTTGCGATTAGGTGGGAGCTCGTCGAGGGTCGAGACATCCAGATCGGCATAAGCGCTCATCGCCAGGGTGCGTGGGATGGGTGTCGCGGTCATGATCAGCTGGTGCGGACGAAAGCCAGCGCGCGCGCCTTTGTCGCGTAGTGCGAGGCGCTGCTCGACGCCAAAGCGATGTTGCTCGTCGACGATGATGAGTCCCAGCCGGCCGTAGTGCACATCCTGCTGGAATAGCGCATGGGTGCCGATTGCGAGCGCGGGTGCGGCGCTTGCCAGGCGCGCTACCAGCGGTTTGCGCTGGCGCTTGGTCAGGCGACTGGTGAGCAAGAAGCTCTCTATCCCCAGCGGCTCGAACCAGCGGCGCAGGGTGTGGGCGTGTTGCTCGGCGAGCAATTCGGTCGGCGCCATCAAGACCACCTGATAGCCGGCCTCCAGCATGTCGGCCGCGACCGCCGCCGCGACCGCAGTCTTGCCGGCGCCAACGTCGCCCTGCAGCAGGCGCAGCATCGGCACGCCGTGGGCCAGATCGCTTTCGACTTCCGCAATCACGCGCTGCTGGGCAGCGGTGAGGGTAAAGCCAAAGCCAGCCAGCAGACCTTGCTGCAGGGCGCCTTTGGTGACCGTTGGCGCGCCGAAATCGCGTGCCTGTTCGCGCAGCCGTTTCAAGCTCAACTGATAGGCGAGCAACTCCTCGAACACCAGCCGGCGCTGAGCCGGGTGACTGGATTCGGCCAGCATCTCGACATCGGCATCGGGCGGTGGACGGTGGACGAATTCCAAGGCCGCGCGCAAGGAGGGCAGTTGCAGACGCTCAAGTAACGCCGCTGGCAACAGCTCGCGAGCATCGTCGTCGGCGGCTGCCAGCAGCGCCAGCGCCTGCTTGGTCAGATGCCGCAGACGATTCTGCTGCAGGCCTTCGGTGCTCGGATAGATGGGCGTGAGTTCGGCGTCGACCGCGACCGGATTGTCGCCTGACAGCACCTGACATTCAGGATGGACCATCTCCAGCGAATTCGAGCCGCGTCGTACTTCACCGAAACAGCGCACACGCCGTCCGATCGCGAGACGCTGTTGCTGGGCGGTGTTGAAATGAAAGAATCGTAGATTGATAGCACCACTGCCATCGGCGACGCGCACCACCAGCGCGCGGCGGCGACCGAGCACCACTTGTCCGACTTCTATCACGCCCTCGACTTGCGCTTCGCGATTGCAACGTAGCGCGCCGATAGGCGTGAGGCGCGTGCGATCCTGGTAGCGTAGCGGCAGATGGAAGAGCAGGTCGCCGATGCGCGCGATACGCAATTTGGCCAAGTGCTCGGCGACTTTCTCGCCGACGCCGTGCAGGCGTGTGACTGCTTCATCCAGCGCGATAGGGACAGCCACGACGCGCGCTTCGAGCCGGGAATGCTTATAGGGGCCGCGCGAGTATGGCGTCCATCTCGACCGCCGCGCCGCGCGGTAGCGCCGCCACCCCGAGCGCCGCACGGGCTGGATAGGGCTGGCTGAAATAAGCTGCCATCACTTCGTTGACCAGCGCGAAGTGCGAGAGATCGGTCAGATAGACGTTGAGTTTGACGCAGTCATCGAGCGTCGCACCGGCGGCTTTGGCGAGCGCCGTGAGGTTATCCAATACGCGCTCGATCTGGGCGCGCATGGGACCTTCGACCAGTTGCCCGCTATGGGGGTCGAGCGGGATCTGACCCGACAGGTAGATGCTGTCGCCACACACGATGCCCTGCGAATAGGTGCCGATGGCGGATGGCGCTTCGCTGGTGACAATGGCCTGCTTAATCATGGCTGGGGCTCCTGGTTCAGGCACGCTTGCGATGCACGCGCGCGACGGTGTCGACATTGCGTAGGGTCCGGATCACATCGGCCAGATGCTTACGGTGATGTACGCCGACAGTCAGTCGCATGGTCGACGAATGTTCGTCACGTTCGACTATCTCTATGCCCTCGATATTGGCATTTTGATCGGCGCAGCCGGCGGCGATGGTGGCCAGCACGCCACGCTGGTTGACGACATCGATGACGATTTCGACACTGAACTCCCGATCGAGATCCGGCGCCCATTCGACATCCACCCAGCGGTCCGGAGCACTGCGGAATTCGACCACGTTCTTACACGAGGGGTGATGGATGACGATGCCACGTCCGGCGGTGATGAAGCCCATGATGGGGTCACCGGGAATTGGATAACAGCATTTTGGAATGGTCACGACCATGCCTTCGGTACCGTGGATCAGCAGCGGCCCCGGTGAGTCGCCTGGTGTGCCGCGTCGATGGGGGCGCTCAAGCTTGTCGTCGCCGACGGTATTGACCAATGCGCGCGCGACCAGCGGTGCGGGGCGAACGCCGAGGCCGATAGTGGCCAGCAGCTCCTCCATGGAGGTCAGACTGAAGCTCGCCAAAGCGGCCTGCACCCTGAGTGGATCGAGCGCGTCGATAGAGCTATCGAAGCGCTCAAGTTCGCGGTTCAGTATGCGCTTGCCAAGTACGCCGGCT
The DNA here is from genome assembly GCA_031362345.1 of Pseudomonadota bacterium. Lineage (GTDB taxonomy): Bacteria > Pseudomonadota > Gammaproteobacteria > JADJYF01. The sequence goes on along the minus strand of JANLSI010000558.1, from coordinate 1,727 downwards.
TCATCCTCGTGGAGATTCTTCAGAAAGTGCCGGATATTGGCGCGCGCCTTGCCGGTTACCACGAAATTGAGCCAGGCCGGGTTGGGCCGTGCGCCGGGCGCGGTTACGATCTCAACGGTGTCGCCGGTCTTGAGTCGGGTGCGCAGCGGTGCGAGTCGGCGGTTGATGCGGCAGCCGACGCATTTATTGCCAATGTCGGTGTGTATCGAGTAGGCCATGTCGATGGCGGTCGCGCCGCGAGCCAATTCCATGATCGCACCCTTGGGCGTGAACACATAGACCTCGTCGGGAAACAGGTCGACCTTGACGTTCTCAAGAAACTCTTGGGAATTACCCGCGCGTCGCTGCAGTTCGATTACGCCACGCAGCCAGTCGCGGGCGCGCTTGTGCGCGCTCCTGGCCGCGCTATTGCCGGTTTTGTACAGCCAATGGGCGGCGATGCCGGCCTCTGCCACATGATCCATTTCGTTGGTCCGGATCTGCACTTCGAGGGGCACGCCAAAGGGTCCAAACAAGACCGTGTGCAAGGACTGGTAGCCGTTGGCCTTGGGTATCGCGATGTAATCCTTGAAGGTCCCCGGCATCGGTTTGTACAAACCGTGGATCACGCCCAGCGCGCGATAACAGGTATCGACCGAGTCGACGACGATGCGAAACGCATAGACATCGTGCATCTCGGACAGGTGCAAATGTTTCTGCCGCATCTTGCGATAGATGCTGTAAAGATGCTTCTCGCGGCCCGCGACGTGGGCGACCAGCTCCTCTTGACGCAGATGACGCTTGAGGCGGTTCTTGATCTTGGTGACGACTTCACTGCGATTACCGCGGATCTTCTGGATGAAGCGTTTGAGTACGCCGTGGCGCTGGGGGTAGAGCGTCTGGAAGCCGAGCTCCTCAAGTTCCAGACGGATGGCATTCATGCCCAGGCGCTGGGCGATGGGGGCATAAATGTCCAGTGTCTCGCGTGCGATGCGGCGGCGCTTGTCCGGGCGCAGCGCGTTCAAGGTGCGCATGTTGTGTAAGCGGTCGGCGAGCTTGACCAAGATCACCCGGATGTCGTCGGCCATCGCCATTAACATCTTCTGGAAGTTCTGCGCCTGGGCCTCGGCGCGGGATTCGAATTCGATCTGGGTGAGCTTCGATAGGCCATCGACGATGTCGGCCACTTCGCTGCCGAACTGGTCGCTGATCTCCTCCTTGGCTACCAGCGAGTCTTCGATCACGTCGTGGAGCATGGCCGCGATCAAGGTCTCGTGGTCCATGTGCATGTCGGCGAGGATGCCAGCCACCGCCAACGGATGCTGAATATAGGGCTCGCCGCTTTTACGCGTCTGGCCTCGGTGGGCGTCAGCGCCGAAGCGATAGGCGCGTCGCACGTCCTTGATCTGCTCGGGTGTCAGATAAGAGCGGATACGACGGCACAGATCATCGATGCGTAGCGCAGGCGCCTCGAACTGCACAGTCGGGGCGGTCACGAGCGGGCCTCGCGCGGCCAGGTCGACGGCGGGAAGTTAAGCGCTGCCCCGAAATACATGATCCGCTCGTGACTTGTTCGAGCGTTCTGGATTGGGGGCCGGGATCAGAATTCGGAATCGGGCTCGGAGGATGCCACCTGCTGTTCGGCGAACTCGGCGGCCATTTCGTATTCCTCGGCGGCCCGTTCTTTGGCGTCGATTTCGTCGAGGATTTCGAGGTTCATGAGGCCAGCGGCGATTTCGCGCAGGGCG
>JANLSI010000550.1:0-3693 GCA_031362345.1 Pseudomonadota bacterium | reverse complement strand
AATAGGAATACCAGGTGCGTGAGGTATTCGTTCTTCATGACCAGATAGCCGACGATCGCTACGCTCAGACTGCCGAGGCCTTCCTTGAGCGCCTGGCCCGGCCCCGATTCTTCCCAGATCACCGACATGCGTTCGATAACCATGGTCAGGATCACGATTGGAAACAGCGCAATGGAAAAGCCCTTGTCGATGCCCAGCCGGCCGCATACCAGGCTTATCACCACCATCAGCAGCACCACCAGCACCAGCACTGAACACAGGCGCGGCACCAGCAGCAGTTGCAAACGCTCAAGGTAGAAGCGCAGCGACAGACCAGCGCCGGTAATCAAGATGAACAACGCAATACCCCACGCCAGTTCCGTTTCGCGAAACGCGATCGCGACCAGGATGGGCATGAAGGTGCCGAGCGTTGGCAGACCGACGATGGTGCGCATGAAGGCCACCACCAGCGCGCCGAACGGCACCATCAACAACACGCGATAGACATTCTGGGTGTTGACCGGCAGGTTGAACAGCATGGTGCTGGCGAGCAAGGTGTCGTTGGCCACACCGCGCGCGCGCGCCACCATGGTCGGCGACTGCGCGTAGCGCGAGACCGAGAACGACACGCTGACGTTGCGCCCGCCCTCGATGTGCAGCAAGGGTTCGTCGCCGACTGACCAGCGCAGGAAATTGTCGGGATAGCCGCGATTGCCGGTCTGCGGATCGAAGCCTTCCCAGCGATTGCCGTTATGCACTTCCAGCCACGGTGTCAAATGCTGGTTGGCGGCGCGGTCTTCCAGAATCACACCACGCACCGTGCGCGCGGTGATATTGGCGCCGGCCAGCACGTAAATCAGTCGATCGACCCACTGCTCGCTGGTGCGATCGAGGTTCTCGCGGATGATCATGATGTTGTCGTTGGGCGCCAGCGCATTGAGCTTGACCAGGGTCTGACTGACGAAGGTGAAAACATTTGCGGATTCGTCGCGGACATCACCGAGGGTGTCTTGAATGGCCGACGCGAGCGGCTCTTGATAGAGCGGTGCGGTGGGTGGCGAGGGCGCACGCTGCTTGGGCGGGTCGGCTGCTGCGTCGTCGCTCTGGGGTACGGCTTCGAGACGGTAGTAGAGCCGTTGCGTCCCGCGCGCCTGGCGCGTCGACCATTCGGCGCGCCGATCATGATGGCGAATGCCGACGTTCAGACCATAGCCGCGCGAAATGAAATATTCGTCGAGCCGCACGAATTCGCCGAGTTTGTCTGGAATGTCGAAATCGACGACGGTGGCGTGGCGGCTGGCGTCGAATTCGATCTTGGCCTCCACTGACCACACCTGTTGCAGCTGATGGGGCAGCAATGGCAGGCCGAGACGCGAAATCTTGGCATACATGAGTCCCAGCGCCGCAAGCGTAACAAGCAGTGCGAGGATGGTGGCATGCAGGCGTTTCATAGCGCCGGTGTCAGCGCTTGGTGTGGCTAGCGGCTGGCGTGCAGCGTTCGGCGTCGGCACCGTTGATATAGGTCTGCCCGGCATCGAGCAGCACGCGACCGCGCAAAGCCGAGCGACCGAGCAGCAGGGGATAGTTGAAGCGACTGCGGTCGGTGAGCGTCACCGGGGTGTTGAAGACTCGTTCGCCCAGACAGACGCCGATCGCCACCACCGGTCGGCGCGACGGGCCACTACCATGGCGTTTGATCAGCACCTCGCGCTCAAGCTTGCTCTCCATCTCGACAAGCTGTGGTTGTTCGGTGCCGCCGTCGCTGGCAGAGATCGGCACACGGAAGCGCATCCAGAGCTCACCATCGCGCTTAAAGCGTTCGATATCGACGGCTGACAGCGAACTGGTCTTGGCGCCGGAATCGAGTTTGGCCTTGACGTGCACGTGATAAGGCTCGATGTAGGTCCACTCCACCCAGCCGAACACTTCCGCTGTTTCGTGCTGGTTGACTGCCGCGAGTACGGACCACCCACTCAGCATCAAATACATCGCCGCGAACGATCCCGCAGCGCGACGGCGAAAAGCCTGTAAGCGCATGAAATTCCGGTCCTGTGGGGCAGGGGCAAGAGTGCCGGGAATCGCCGGGGAGATCAATGGCGCGGGGCGGCGCTGGAATAAATGTCCGACTGAAGTCGGACCCACCGTGGGCTTTGATTGCGGGTCCGACTTCAGTTGGACATTCGCGCAGTCAGTGAATCAACGCGAATAGTTCGACGCGTACTCGATATACACCTCGACACCGCGGGCGAAATTCGCGCGATTGTCAGCGGGCAGTGGTTTCCAGCGTCGCGCCGGATTACCCGACCAGATCTCCCCCGACCCAACTTCAGTGCCCGCCGTTGTGACCGCGCCCGCCGCAATGACGCCGCCGCTACGCACGATGGTGCCGGCGCCGACCACCGATCCCATGCCGACCATCGCGTGATCCTCGACCACACACGCGGCCATGCGCACATTGTGTCCGACGGTCACACGTTGTCCGATTTGTAGGCGTTCACCGGCCTTGAGTTCGATGCGGGTGTTGTCCTGCACATTGCTGCCGGCACCGATCACGATGTCGCCACCGCCCCGCATCTCGACGCCGAACCAGATGCTGGCGCCGCTGGCCAGGCTGAGATTGCCGTCCAGACTCGCAGTGGGTGCGAGATAGGCACCGGCCGTGACCTTGGCCGGCAGACCAGCGCCGGGCTGGTGCCTCAGCGCTGGCACCGGCGCTGCGCTACGCAGCACTGCATTGCGCGCCGCATCGCCACTGTGCGCTCGGCCACGCACCATGCCATGCAGGGTCTCGACTTCCTGTTTACTGATCGGGCGCACCGCTTTGGCCGGGATGCCCGCGTACAACCACCCACCTTCCAGCACTTTGCCTGCTGGCACCACGCTGTCGGCGGCGATCACCGCGCCTGGACCGATGCGGCTGTTATCCATCACCAGCGCGTGTTCGCCTACCACGCAGCCAGCGCCGAGATCGCAGGCGTGCACTAGTCCGAAATTCGCCACCGTCACGCCATCGCCGACCACCGCCGGAAATGCGCTGTGGGCGATATGGACAGTGCTGGAGTCGGCGAACCAGCAGTCGTCGCCGATGCGGATGGCCTCACCGTCGGCACGCAGGGTGGCGAGCTGGCCGAGGTGACAGCGCGCGCCGATCTGGGCGCGGCCGATCACAGCGGCATCGGCTGCGGCATCGACGTCGGCGCCGATGCGCGGGCGGAATTCGAGATAGGCAATGACGATCATCGGCAAGGGGCTCCGGAAATACTGATGGCTGACACCAGCAGAATACCGGGGTTTCGCCCTGGGAGCCTGTCGGGCTTAGGGAATCGTCGCTAGGTGGTGGGAAAGCGAGGGCACTGGCCCACTCATGGGCGCGGGCTGGCGTCGAGCTTCTGTTGCATGTCGCGGAACACTTCACGGTTCTCGATCACGCGGCGGGCCTTGAAGTCGGTGCGCGGAAAGCTGTGGGACGCGACCACTTCGATCTGGGCGCGTACCGCCAGCGTCTTGAGTAATCGATGGCGCACGGTCTCGGTGAACTGCGCGGCGCGCGCCGCATCGGCCCGTGCGGCGTCTTCGATCTCGACTTGCAGTAGTAACTCGTCCATCGCGCCGTCACGGGTAATGACAATGCGATGCTCGCCGCCGTAATCAGCGACGGCGTTCAGCACCGCGTCGATTTCGCTCGGGTAGATGTTTTCGCCACGGATAGTGAAC
>JANLSI010000546.1:0-2235 GCA_031362345.1 Pseudomonadota bacterium | reverse complement strand
TTGCTTGGCGGGCCGATGGCAAACTCAAATTTCGTGAAAACTGTTTCGAAGGTTTGGACCAAGCGCCCGCTGCGTTCTGTTCGCTGTTCAGTCACGGCATCGCAGGAAAGATACTGGTAAGCATTAGCAAATAGGCTGCTTGAGCTGGCACTGTCATGTCTAGAGGTATTGTCAAAGGAACTGCACCCGAGGTGATATCGTCGCATGTGGAGTAGGGCGGGGGCAAGCCACGATCCTGAAAACCGACCAACCCATTCCGGTACTTTCACTCATCGCCGGAAGTAATCCGCCTTGTCGTTTTGATGTACGTGCGGTTCCCGCTGCGCCTGCGCAATGTCGAAGACCTATTGTTCGAACGCGGGATTGATCTCTGTCATGAGACCGTGCGGCTGTGGTGGAATCGTTTTGGCCCGATGTTCGCGGCCGACATCCGCCGGCAAAGGGTGACCCGGATGCGGGGCCTTCGGCATTGGCGCTGGCATCTCGACGAAGCCTATGTGAAGATCAATGGCGAACTGGACTATCTGTGGCGCGCGGTAGATCACGAAGGTGAAATCCTGGAGTCCTTCGTCACCAAAAAGCGCGACAAATCTGCGGCTTTGGAGTTCATGAAGCGCACACTGAAGCGCCACGGTAAAGTGGATGCGATCGTTACCGATGGACTCAAATCCTATCCTGCGGCCATGTGCGAGTTACGCAATTTGGACCGTCGCGAAATTGGCAGATGGGTCAACAATCGTGTTGAAAATTCACACCTGCCAATACGCCGCAGAGAGCGTGTCATGCTGCGATTTCGAAGGATGAAAACGCTGCAGAAATTCAGATCGGTCCATGCCCAGGTCTACAACCATTTCAATCAGGAGCGCCAACTCGTCAGTCGTCAGGAGTACAAGCGGAGACGCTCAGCGGCCCTTGCTGAGTGGCAGAATCCAGCGGCCTGAAGTTTGGCAGCCACGGAGGTAGCTGCGCCTGGCGGAGACGAGTTCGCATCCGACTGACACCACCCCTGAGCCTAAATATATAAGAAGAAACGACCGGATGCGATAGGCTGATACGTCAAAATTCAAACTGAGACGCTACCGAAAAATTGGGCAGCCACGGTATTTGCGGCAAACACTACCCCAGTCCGGCCTCAAGACGCAGTCCGCGTGCGCCCGTACGGATGAAATTGTGATCGGACGCCAGCAGGAACAGGCTGACCCCCTTGTTGCGCCAGTGGGCTACATCTGTCGGGCGCGATAAGAACATGCCCGAAGCGCGGCCGGCGCGGTCGCACGCTGCAACGATCAGCTCGACAGCGGCCACGACCTTTGGATCGTCGGGCGAGGTGCAGCCCAGCGAGACCGTCAGGTCGATACGACCGATGAACAGCGCGTCGATCCCGTCGACGGCAGCAATCGCATCAATCTGGTCCAGCGCCTCGATATCCTCGATTTGCGCAATGACCGCCGTGCGTGCGGCGCTGGCGTTCAGATGCTCTGTGATCGGCGTAAGTCCATAGCCCGACGCCCGCGTCGATCCCGCGAATCCGCGGCCGCCGGGCCCGTAATGGGCCATGCGAGCGAGCTGGGCGGCTTCGTCGGCAGAACGGATATGCGGTACGACGACACCATCGGCACCGCAGTCGAGTGCATTCAGCAGCTCGTGTGGCGCAGCACTGGCGGGGCGGACGATCGCGGGGAGGCCGCCCGCGCGCGCTGCCATGACGCAAAGGTCGATCGCGGTCCGGTCAAACGGTGCATGCTCGGCATCGATGCAGACGCAGTCAAGTCCGCCGGTCGCGAGCACTTCGACGATATGAGGGTGAGGCGTCTTGAGGAATGTGCCCAACAAAGGCTTTCCCGATTGCAAGTCTTGCTTGAAGCCCACACAGTCCTCCAGAAATTGAAACTATTGGCGATAGGCCTGCGCCAGAACGGCGACCTCGTCAAAAATTGTCCATTCCTCGACCACGACCGGTCCGGCAAAGCGCAGATGCGTCATGCCCATTACACCGACGGGTCGGCCGGCGGGCACATCGCCAAGCAACCCGCCGGGCCGTGTCGTCCCTTCCAGCATCCAGCGTACCGCGACGATGACACCGTCGGTTTCTTCCGACCAGCACACATGTTCGACGCGCATCGTGGCATCCGGGAGGCTCGCGAGCATCGCGATGATCAGCGCACTCAGATTCCTGGTTCCCTGCGCAATGCGCCCGCCGCCCCAATGCGCAATCACTGCAGGGGCATAGTGATA
>JANLSI010000510.1:0-1991 GCA_031362345.1 Pseudomonadota bacterium | reverse complement strand
GTGGGGTGGCCTTTCTCCGTGTTGTTGGTGTTCTGCGTTGGCGGTGTGGCGCTGGGCCTGAGCTTCGGCGGTCAGCAACGCTACTTCTATATGTTGCCCGTGCTGCCCGCCCTGTGCCTGCTGGCCGGGCATGGCTTAGCCCAGCTAGAAGCCCAGCGCCCACGATTGGCGGGTGGCTTGTGGATGGGTCAGACTTTGTTGATTGCGGCCGCCACGGCCTGGCTGTTCTGGAACCAGCACGACGCCGGCTGGCTGGCCGTGGTCATTGTCGTTGCGCTGATCGGCGGTGCGTTGGCGGCGCGTGGACTCGCTTCTGTCGGCCTGGGCGCGCTGGTGACGGCCATACTGCTGACCACAGCGAGCTTTACCCGCTACGCCGATGGCGACGTGCTGTGGAGTATCGCGCGCTTTGACCGCCATGCGCTGGCACGTAGCGTCGCGGCAAAGGTTGATGCTACCCAGCCCTTGTTCAGTTTTGGCCTGACGCCGGTGCTCTACATCCAGGTCACCGGTCGTGCCATTCCTGAAATGCGCTCACCGACTGCGCTTGAACGGGCCATGCGCGAACGCCATCTGGGTCAGGCCTATGTGCTCGCGCCGGTCAAACGCAGCAAAGAATTGCTGCCGCATCTGGGCGTGCAGGCGCTTGCGCTCATGCCCAGGAAAGCCAACGATCGCGCCGGTCTGTACCTCATCACCCTCGACAACACCAAGCCGTAAAACCATGCTCGACCATCTGCTCAAAAACAACGCCGTGTGGGCCAGCAACCGTGTGCTCGCCGACCCGGAATTTTTCGTCCGCCTGGCGCGCCAGCAGGCCCCCGAGTACCTGTGGATCGGCTGTAGCGACAGCCGCGTGCCGGCCAACGAGATCATCGGCCTCGATCCGGGCGAGGTATTTGTCCACCGCAATGTCGCCAACCTGGTTATCCACTCCGACATGAACTGCTTTGCGGTGCTGCAGTTCGCGGTCGAAGTGCTCAAGGTACGGCACGTCATCGTGTGCGGGCACTACGGCTGCGGTGGTGTGCGCACCGCGCTTGATGAAGTCTCCCATGGGGTGATCTCAAACTGGTTGCGGCCGATCCGTGAAATCGCCGATCTGCGTTCTGCGGAACTCGAAGAAACCGAGTCGCGCACCGCCTACGAGGACAAGCTCTGCGAATTCAACGTACAACGCCAGGTCGATAATCTGAGCAACTCGACGGTCATCACCGATGCCTGGCGGCGCGGCCAGGATGTCACCATCCATGGCTGGATCTATGGCCTGAAGGACGGCCTGTTACGCGATTTGGGGGTCACGCGAAATCGCCGATGATTGGCGGCCAGAACTAATCTTAAACATTAGAATATATATTTAATATGTTGTTTTTTAATTAAATTAAATTTAATTCTCGTGTGATTTCTAGATATTTCTGTAACTCTTTGAAATTCAATACCCTCTAGCGTTTGAAAGGCGCCTAAAAAAGCAAAATTTTTGGAATATAAACCAAATAAAAACAATATATTGAATAGATTTATTAATTTTTATTATAGATTTAGGCTGAGAGCAGAAATTGCCCCTAGGGGAGCAGCACGACGAAGCAAGCCGATCAGGATCTTTGCTACCTGAGTGCGATCGATATGCCGACTGCCGTGCAGGTGGTGGGGCGCACTTTTGACGACCCTACGGTGACGGTGCTTGGCACGTGTGTGCCTGTTGCGATCGGTGAGAGGTGAGGCGCAGTCCTTACTTCCCAAACACCTGCCTCTTCAACGCCGTCATATCGATCAAGGTCCGCGATTCACTCTGCCTGGCGAGATGCTCGTCATGGATGTAGCCGTATTCTTCGAGGATGCCGTAGGCATCCTTGGCGAAGGGACCGTGGGCATCGGACTGTATGGAGGCGGCCATCAGCATCTCCAGTTCGGGCACAGCGGGTTCCGGTTCGCTGCTGCGCAAGGCGACGATGCCGAGCTTGTAATAGATCTCGCCACGTTCGGCATTCGAG
>JANLSI010000487.1:0-1853 GCA_031362345.1 Pseudomonadota bacterium | reverse complement strand
GCACCGAAGCGGCCATCGAAGCCGCGCTTGTCATGCTCGTTCTGAATGTCTTTCTGCTGCTTCTTCCAGTCCACGCCGAAGGGCGGGTTGGTGAGGAAGTAGTCGAAGGTCTCGGCCGCGAACTGGTCGTCGGTGAAGCTGTCGCCGTAGCGCACGTTGTTGCCGGCGCCGTTGTGATCTACCTGCTTCATCAGCATGTCGGAGGCTGCGGTGGCGAAGGCGCGTTTGTTGTAGTCCTGCCCGTAGACGTAGAGCTTGGCTGCGCCGTGGTGCTCACGCAGGTAGTTCTGCGCCTCGGCCAGCATTCCGCCGGTACCACACAGGCCGGATCCAATAACTTGCGTACCGTGCCTGGTGTGGCGAGTAGCTTGTCGTCGTGGATGAACAGGATGTTCACCATCAGCCGGATGACTTCGCGCGGCGTGAAATGGTCGCCGGCGGTCTCATTGGCCAGTTCGTTGAAGCGCCGAATGAGGTTCTCGAAGATGAGCCCCATCTGCTCGTTCGGCACTGTGTTCGGGTGCAGGTCGACGTCGCAGAACTTGGAGACCACGAGGTAGAGGATGTTTGCCTCACGCATGCGCTCGATCTCGGCTTCAAACTCGAAGAAGTCGAAGATGTCGCGCACGTTCTTCGAGAAACCCTTGTAGTAGCTGACGAGGTGCTGCGCGATATTGTCGGGGTCGCCCTTGAGCTTCTCGAAGTCGAGCGGGGAGTGACTGTGGAAGCGCTGGCCGGCGGCCTTGTTGAGATGGGTGTCGAGCGCGTCGCCTTCAAGCTTGCCGCCCTTGCGCTTCTCGAACTCGGCCAAAACTTTGGCCTTGCTGGGCGCGAGCACACAGTCGAAGCGACGCAGCACCGTCATGGGTAGCATGACGCGCTCGTACTGCGGCGGGCGATAGGGGCCGCGCAGCAAGTCGGCTATCTGCCAGATCAGGTTCGAGAAGTAATTGTGATCAGGCATCGCTCAGTTCGCTCTCACCGCGCATTGGTACTCGATAGCTCGCCCATTTGACGGTGACAGTACGCAGCAGTCCAGCCAGCGATGACAAGTTGCGCGTGAACTCGAGGGTCTTACTCTCGGAGCGACGCAGTGCGTCCGGGAGATCCATCACTCAGAAATATACTAGGAAGCCATGGACGATGTCAGACTTCCTAGCCGGGCAGGGACGCGTGCCCAGAATTCTAAAGTCTGACCCACAGCACAGAGCGCAGGTTTGAGTCCCGGATTGTAGGTGCGAGTCCATCGCACACTCAAATTTCGCCGCGCGGCTTGCGCCCGGGAAAGAATGTCCGAATGAATTCGGACCCACAGGCGAGGGCTAAACGTTGAACCTGAAATGCATCACGTCACCGTCAGCGACCACGTATTCCTTGCCTTCCACCCGCAGCTTGCCGGTCTCCTTGGCCTTGCTCTCGCCACCACAGGCGATGAAATCGTGATAAGCGATGACTTCGGCGCGGATGAAGCCGCGTTCGAAATCGGTATGGATGACGGCTGCTGCGCCGGGTGCGGAGGTGCCTTGACGGATGGTCCAGGCGCGCACTTCCTTGGGCCCCGCAGTGAAATAGCTGTGCAGGCCGAGCAAGTGATAGCCGGCGCGGATGACGCGGTTTAAGCCCGGTTCTTCTAAGCCCAGATCCTTCAGGAATTCGGCGCGATCAGCGCTATCGAGGGTCGAGATCTCGGCCTCAATCGCCGCGCACAGCACGACGCACTCGGCACCGTTCTGGTCGGCATAGTCGGCGACGCGCTGGCTGTAGTCGTTGCCGCCGAGATGGGCTTCGTCGATGTTGGCAACGAACACTACCGGCTTGGCAGTAAGCAGGCTCACTTCGCGCAGTAGAGCGCG
>JANLSI010000460.1:0-6390 GCA_031362345.1 Pseudomonadota bacterium | reverse complement strand
TTCGCTCTCGATCTCGATAGCCTTGATGAAGACTTCGATGGCCTTGTCGAGACGGTCGCTGAGCAGGAAATTGAGGCCGCGGATGTAGTCGCTAGAGAGTCCACCGACGGGCCCGCGGCTGCGCCCGCCGCGCTGTCCGGTGCCGTCCCGTCGGCCGATCAACCAACCCGACAAGGCCGCGAGCGGCAGCAGGCAGACCACCACGGCGAACAGATACTCAGGTGACATCTTTGGCGGAAATCGCGCGCAGGCTCGCCAGCTCGCGGCCGGCAATCTGCTGGCGACGCTTGAGGCGTCGTACTTCGCTCTTGAGACCTAGCAGTACGCTGCTCATGGCGAGCGCGCCGAGCACGGTGCCGAGCACCAGTGCGCCAACCACGACCAAAGATAATTCGACATTGACCGTGCCAGCGAAATAATCGAGCACGATGGCTTGTTTGTTGCGAACGTGAAAAGCCAGGCCAATGAGGCTCACCAGCACCGTCAGCAACAGATACAGCACGCGCGCCACGGCATTCACCCCCACCGCCCATGAAGGCCGGCATGGTCTACGAGTTCAGATGGAATGCGACACGCGCTCGGCATGCGGCCGCGCGGCCGCCACAACGGGTAAGCCGGCTTACGGCTCGTCGTCGTAATCTGACAAATCATGGTCGCCATCGGTGTCTGGATCGTAGGCCCGGGCGAGTTTGATTTCGGGTGCGGTTTCAGCGCCCAGATTGACCCGCTCGCGCAGTTCTTTGCCCGGCTTGAAGTGCGGCACGTACTTGGCTGGCAGCGATACCGGATCACCGGACTTCGGATTGCGCCCGACACGTGGCGGCCGGTAGTGAAGCGAGAAGCTGCCAAAACCGCGAATCTCAATACGCTCGCCCGTCGCCAGCGTCTGGCCCATATGCTCAAGCATGGTCTTAACGGCCAATTCGACGTCACGATAGCCAAGCTGAGACTGCTTGCGCACTAAAGATTCGATCAATTCGGACTTCGTCATTACTCTTCTCTACTTGCCTGCGGCCAGCACGCGCGCCCCGCAATTCGGGACGCGCGCGCTACGACTTACTTATCAAGCTGCTCTTTCAGCAGGTCGCCAAGGGTCGTGCGAGTACCGTCGTTATCGGAACTGTATTCCTGCAGTGCAGTCTGCTCTTCCTCACTCTCCTTGGCCTTGACCGAGAGGTTGACCACGCGGCGCTTGCGATCGATACCGACGATCATCGCTTCGATAGTCTCGCCTTCACGCAACACCTTGCGCGCATCGTCGACCGGGTCGATGGACAGTTCGGAGGCGCGAATCGAGCCTTCCACGCCTTCCGCCAGCTCCAGTGTCGCACCCTTGGCGTCGACCGCCACGACCTTACAGGTCACGCGCACACCCTTGCCATACTGGGCCAGGTAGGTCGAGAACGGGTCCTGAGCGAGCTGCTTCACGCCGAGCGAAATGCGCTCGCGCTCAGCGTCGACCGCCAATACCACGGTCTCCAGCTCATCGCCCTTCTTATAGTTGCGGACGACTTCTTCACCTGGCAGATCCCACGACAGGTCGGACAGATGCACCAGACCGTCGATGCCACCGTCAAGGCCGATAAAGATGCCGAAGTCGGTAATCGACTTGATCTTGCCGACCACCCGCTCACCCTTGTTATGGGTGGCGGCAAATTCTTCCCAGGGATTAGCGCGGCACTGCTTCATGCCAAGCGAGATGCGACGACGCTCTTCGTCGATGTCGCGCACCATGACTTCGACTTCTTCGCCAAGGTGGACAACCTTGGACGGATGGACGTTCTTATTGGTCCAGTCCATTTCCGAAACGTGCACCAGACCTTCGACACCTTCCTCGATCTCGACGAAGCAACCGTAGTCAGCGATGTTCGAGACCTTGCCGAACAGACGCGAATGCTCGGGGTAGCGGCGCGCGATGTCGACCCACGGATCGTCGCCCAGCTGCTTCAAACCCAGTGATACGCGCTGACGTTCGCGATCGAACTTCAACACCTTCACTTCGATCTCGTCGCCGATGTTGACGACTTCGGACGGATGCTTAACACGGCGCCAGGCCATGTCGGTGATGTGCAGCAGGCCATCGATGCCGCCCAAATCGATGAACGCACCGTAATCGGTAAGGTTCTTGACCAGACCCTTGATAGTCGAGCCTTCGTTCAGGCCTTCGAGCAGCGCTTCGCGCTCGGCCGAGTTTTCGCTCTCCACCACCGCGCGACGCGAAACCACGACGTTGTTGCGGCGGCGGTCAACCTTGATGACTTTGAATTCGAGCGGCTTGCCTTCCAGGTAGCTGGTATCGCGCACCGGGCGCACATCGACCAGCGAACCGGGCAGGAAGGCGCGGATGGTGCTGATGTCGACGGTGAAGCCACCCTTGACCTTGTCGCTGATAATACCGATGACGGTTTCGTTGGTTTCGCAGGCTTTCTCGAGTTCTTCCCAGGCCTTGGCGCGCTTGGCCTTGTCACGCGATAGGCGGGTTTCGCCATAACCGTCTTCGACGGCGTCGAGCGCAACGTCGATCTCATCGCCGACATTGACGTCGATATCGCCGGCATTGTTGCGAAACTGATCGAGCGGAATGACACCCTCGGACTTCAGGCCGGCATTGACGACGACGAAGTCCGAACGGATTTCGACGATGATGCCCTTGACGATGGTGCCGGGGCGCATCTTCTGGGCGACCTGACTTTGTTCGAATAATTCTGCGAAACTTTCCGCCATAATCTTTTAATAAACGAAAGTCTGTTGCACCGCAGCCGTGCTCGGCTGGGCGTACTGCAGACGGTTCCGTCTCCTAGCTATTTGAGTTTATCGGACGACCCACGACCGGGCGTGTCTGTTTTAGACGAAGCACCTCAGGCCAGGCCAGTTTGCTGCACCAAACGCTTAACATGCTCGACCACGGCGGCGATATCGCTATCGGTCGTATCGAAAATGATGGCGTCGGTTGCTGGCTTAAGAGGGGAGATGGAACGCTGTTCGTCGCGACGATCCCGCTCGGCGATGTCCCCTAAAAGCTGCGGGAGGTTAACACCCATTCCTTTTTCATTCAACTGCTTATGGCGTCTGCGCGCTCGCTCCTCGACGCTCGCCGTGAGGTAGATTTTGAGCTCCGCGCGCGGGAACACCACGGTGCCCATGTCTCGCCCGTCGGCGACCAGGCCGGGCGGTTGCCGAAAGGCCCGCTGACGTTCGAGCAGTGCCGCGCGTACCGGCGGCAGCACCGCGACTCGCGAGGCACTGGCACCGGCATGTTCTGTGCGAATCACATCACTTACGTCCCGGCCTTCCAGCAGTACGCGCGTGTCGTAGATACTCTCGACGAATTCGACCGGCAGACTAGTGGCCAGGGTCGCCACCCCCGTCGCATCGTCAAGCGCCACGCCGCGACTCTCGGCATAAAAGGCAATGACGCGATAAAGCGCGCCAGAATCAAGCAAATGCCAGCCGAGCCAAGCCTTGATATGGCGCGCCAAGGTGCCCTTGCCGGTGCCACTGGGACCGTCGATGGTGAGGACCGCTGCCGACCGTGATGTCATCAGGACCTGATGCGCAGGCCGACGGCCGTGGCGGCCGCGACGAAGCTCGGAAAGGAGGTGGCGATATTAGCCGCGTTGCGGATCGTGATCGGTCCATCGGCGCGTAGAGCCGCGATGGCGAAGGCCATGGCGATGCGGTGGTCGCCGTGGGCGTCGATTTCGCCCCCGCGCAGCTGACCACCCTCGATAGCGATGCCGTCCGGGTAGACCTCGACCTCGATGCCCAGCGCGGTAAGTCCCGCCGCCATGACCGCGATGCGGTCGCTTTCCTTGTGGCGCAATTCTTCGGCACCGTGCAACACAGTACGGCCGCGCGCGCAGGCGGCGGCAATGAAGATAGCCGGGAACTCGTCGATGGCGAGCGGCACTGCGGCCTGGGGAATCGCGATCCCGATAAGATCTGAAGCGCGCACGGTCAGGTCGGCGACCGGCTCGCTGCCGCAGGCACGCGGCGCGCCGTGTTCGATGCGTGCGCCCATGGCTTGCATGATATCGAGTACGCCGGTGCGGGTCGGATTGACGCCGACCGCCGACAGAGTCAGGCAGCTGCCGGCTGCAATCGCGCCACCGACAATGAAAAAGGCGGCCGAGGAGATGTCAGCCGGCACGGCGATATCGAACGGCTTGAGACGCTGCCCACCACGCAGGCTGACGGTGCCGCCCTGGCTACTGAGTTCGACGCCACAGGCGCGCAGCATGAGTTCGGTGTGATCGCGCGTCGGTGCCGGTTCGGTTACTCGGGTCACACCATCGGCATAGAGGCCCGCCAGCAACACCGCCGATTTGACCTGGGCGCTCGCCACCGGCAGCACATAGTCGATGGCGGTGAGCTGCCCGCTGCCGGCCAGCACCACCGGCGGCGTGCCACCCTCGGCGGTGCTCAGACGCGCGCCCATGTGCTTCAAGGGTTCGGTGACACGCCGCATGGGGCGACGGCTCAAGGAGGGGTCGCCGGTCAAGCGCGCCGGCAAACCGGCACCGGCCAGGATGCCGCACAACAAACGCATCGACGTACCGGAATTGCCGAGATAGAGCGGCGCACCCGGCGCACGCAGGCCATCGACGCCAACACCATGCACCGTCAATCGTCCACCACCGTGATTGTCGATGACGACACCCAGTGCGCGAAAAGCACCGATGGTCGCCAGTACATCTTCGCCGAGCAGACAGTCCGTAAGCTGACAGGCGCCATCGGCCAGTGCGCCGAACATGACCGCGCGGTGCGATACAGACTTATCGCCGGGCACCGTAATGCTGCCGGTGAGCGTGCCGCCCGGCGCAACGGTGAGATCATTGGCGACGTGCATTGGCTTCCGCTACCACACAACGATCGCGCGCCTCTTTGGCGCGCTTGAAGGACAGTTCGAGCGACCGACCATCGCGCGCGCGCAGCGCTTGGATCAAGCGTTCGAGACGCTCACCGTAAGCCGTGCAGATATCGAGCAAGGCATCGCGATTAGCCAGCGCGATGTCACGCCACATCTCCGGATTGCTGGAGGCAATGCGGGTGAAATCGCGAAAGCCGCCGGCGGCGAAGGCAAAGATATCGTCGGCGTCATCGGCCGCAGCCAGCATGTCGACCAAGGTAAAGGCCAGCATATGCGGCAAATGGGAAGTGGCAGCCAAGACCCGATCGTGATCTGCGACCGACATGCGCGAGACAATCGCGCCAGCCGCTTCCCACATAGCGTGCACGCGCGCCAGCGCCTGCGCATCGGTCTCCTCAACCGGCGTCAGAATCACACGGTGGCCGACATACAGCTCGGCGAAGGCCGCCTGTGCCCCGCTGTGTTCGGTGCCGGCGATCGGATGAGCGGGCACGAAGCGCGAAAAATTATCGCCCAGGGTCGCGCGCGCGGCCGCTACCACGCTGGCTTTCGTGCTACCGACATCGGTGACGACGGTATGGGCGCGGAGCGCCGGCGCGATGGTTTCAAAAATACCAGCGGTGGAACCCAGCGTCGCACCAATCACGACGATGTCGGCAGCGGCCACTTCATGCGCGGCATCGTGGCTGTAGCGGTCGATCACGCCGAGCTTGACCGCCTGCTCAAGATTGACTTGACCGCGCCCAACGCCAACCACTTCGCCGACCCTGCCGGCCTTACGCAATGCGCAGGCCAGCGAGCCACCGATCAGGCCGACACCTATCACCACCAGCTTGCCTATCATGCTGTAAACGCCTGCCCTCGAATGCGCGCTCAGAGGATCGCGCGCGGATAGCTGCCAAGCAGTTTGAACAGGCTCGCGCGACTCTCGATTTCGGCGAGCGCCGCCGCCACCACCCAATCTTCGCTGTGACCCAGCAGATCGACGAAGAACAGATAGTCCCACACACCATTACGCGCCGGCCGCGACTCGATACGCGACATGCTAATGCTGCGCTCTGCGAGCACACTCAATATCCCATGCAAGGCACCCGGCTTATTCGGCAGACCAAACATCACGCTCGTCACATCGTCGCCGCTGGCGCGGGCAATAGCGCGCCCCACTACCGCGAAGCGCGTCGTGTTGTGCGGAAAATCTTCGATATTCGAGGCCAGCGCCGTCAAGCCATAACGACGTCCAGCGTCGATGCTTGCGATGGCGGCACTACCGGCTTCCTGACGCGCGCGCTGTGCGGCGACGGCATTGCTGCCGAAAGCGATACGCTCAGCGGCTGGCAGGTGGCGATCAAGCCAGCCACGGCATTGGGCCAAGGCCTGCTCATGGGCATAGACGCGTTGAACTTCGGCGAGCGCGCCGGCGTTGCTGAGCAGTTGATGATGCACGGCGAGCACGATCTCCGCACAGATGCGCAGGGAAGATTCGCTCAGGCAGTCCAAGGTCTGGTTGATGGTGCCGCCGA
>JANLSI010000322.1:0-7328 GCA_031362345.1 Pseudomonadota bacterium | reverse complement strand
CGCCGGCGGCGCCGGCGCGGTGCGCGAAGTCTGTGATCTGATCCGCGCGCGCCTCGCGCCGGACCTAGAGGCGTGATTCAAAATGGAATGGCTGTCTGCCCCTGAAGCCTGGGTCGCACTCGCGACCCTGACCTTGCTCGAGATCGTCCTCGGCATCGATAACATTATTTTCATTGCCATCCTGGTCGGGCGTTTGCCACCCCATCAGCGCCAGCGCGCGCGTGTGATTGGTCTCGGTCTGGCGATGGGCACGCGCATCATGCTGCTGCTGCTGCTGACCTGGATCATGCGACTCAAGGCTACCCTGCTGACGGTGCTGGGGGTCGATCTATCGGGACGGGATTTCATTTTAATCCTGGGCGGTCTGTTCCTGCTCGCAAAATCAACGCTCGAGATCCATCACTCCCTGGAAGGCAGTGAAGATACCGGCGGTGCGGGCGGCGGCCATGCGAAGTTTTTCAGTACTTTGATCCAGATTGCTGTGCTCGACATCGTGTTCTCGCTCGATTCAGTGATCACTGCGGTCGGGCTCGCCAGCGATGTCGAGATCATGATCGCCGCCATTATGATTGCGGTGGGTGTAATGATGGTCGCGGCGGCGCCGATCTCGGACTTCGTCGACAACCATCCGACCATCAAGATGCTGGCGCTGAGCTTCCTGGTGCTGATCGGCGTAGCTCTGATCGGCGAAGGCCTCGATTTTCATGTCCCCAAGGGCTACATCTACTTCGCGATGGCGTTCTCGCTGACGGTCGAACTGCTGAATCTGCGCCTGCGGCGACACGCGCAAGCGCCCATCGAATTGCGCAAGCATATCGACGAGGAGTGAGACGCAGCCTGCTCGCCTGTGGCCTTCGCTAGCCGCAGGCGTGCGGTGGGAATGGCGGCGTTCGTCGCGCGGCCCGATATACTGATTCCATTAGTAACGACGTTCCGAGGCAGTGCCATGCGCAAATATCTCCACATCGATCTGGCTCAGCGCAGTGTGCGCGAGGAAACCTATAGCGGCGAGCAGGTCGCCCATGCCGGGCGCTATTTCATCGCCAAAACCTTAGTCGAACTGGGGACCGCGACCGTCGACCCCATGAGTCCGGCCAATCCTCTGATCTTCTCGGCCGGGCCTTTCGCCGGCAGCAACTGGTCGAATGCCAATCGCACCAGCGTCGGTTGCAAGAGCCCGCTCACGGGCGGCATCAAGGAAGCCAATGCCGGCGGTACTTTTGGCATGGCCATGGGCCAGCTCTCGATCGCGGGTTTCACCCTGCTGGGTGCCTGCGACGCGTGGAGCGTGATGTACCTCAAGAAGGATGGCAGCATCGAGTACACGAGCGCGGCACCCTATCTCGGCCGTGGTAATTTCGAATGCGCGCAGATGCTGCACCAGGTCTACGGCAACAAGGTCAGTCTCGCGATCTGCGGGCCGGTCGGTGAATATGGCGGCCTGCTGGCGGGCATTTCCATGAGCGATACCGACCGCCGACCCGCGCGTCTGGCCGCGCGCGGCGGCGTCGGCGCGGTGATGGGCGTCAAGAAGCTCAAGGCGATAGTTATCGATCTCTCTCGCATGCCGGCCTTTCACGACCGCAAAAAAGTCCTGTCCAGCATCAAAGAGTACGGCGCTAAGCTGAAGGCCGACGCGGCCATCACGGTGCTGAAGGACTACGGCACGGCGATGATGGCCGATTACACTAATCATGTCGGCGGTCTGCCGGTGAACAATTTCAGCGCCGGCCGGCAGGTCGATGTTGCGCAGGGCGTACTGCTGATGGGTGGCGAGCACATTCGCGAGCGCAATCTGGCCCGTGGCGGTACCACCTCCCATGCCTGCATGCCGGGTTGTCTGATCGAGTGCAGCAACGTCTACGCCGATGCCGACGGCAAGGAAATCGTCTCGCCCGTCGAGTACGAAACCTTGGGTCTGATGGGCACTAATTGTGGCCTGACCGATCCCGACGACCTCGCGCGCCTCAATTGGCATGCCAATGATCTCGGCATCGACACCATCGAGACCGGCGCCATGATGGGCGTCTTGCTCGATGCCGGGCTCGCGCCGTTTGGCGACGTCGCCTTCCTCACCGGCGTGATGAACGCATTGCGGAGCGGCAGCAATGACGGCCGCTTGTGGGCACAGGGCACGGCAGCGGTTGGGCAGCATTACAAGATTGCGCGTTGCCCGGTGATCAAGAAACAGGGCATCAGCGCCTACGATCCACGCGTGATTGAAGTCACGGGTATTTCCATGATGGTGACTGCGCAGGGCGCCGATCACACCACCGGCAATGCACCGAAGTACGAATGCAGCGGCAAGAATGTCGATGAGCTGGTCGATGTCAGCATGGAGATGCAGACGCTGTGCGCGACCGCCGATTCGCTCGGGCTATGTGTCTTCGGTCGCACCGTGACCAATGCCAATGTCGAGATGGTGGTCAGCGCCATCAATGACGCCTGCGGTACCGCCTTCACACCGGCCTGGTTCCGCGAGTTGGGGCGCAAGACCTTGCGTTACGAAGCGCAATTCAATCAGGCGGCGGGTTTCACCGAGGCCGACGACGAACTGCCGACCTTCTTCTACGAGGAAGCACTGGCGCCGAGCAATAAGGTGGCGCGCTTCCATGCCGCTGAGGTCAATGCCTCGGTGCGGCGCTGGTGGAGTCAGCAGGCGGTGTGATCAGTTTAAAACTCAGTCGAGCTCGCTTAGCAGTTCGTCATAGAGGTCGTGGGCCCGCTCCGCTTCGGCCACGCCGTGGTAGTCGGGGAACAGCTGATCGGTGCCTTCGAATTCCTTCAGTACTTCGCGCGCGACGGTGACTTTGTGTACTTCGGTCGGGCCATCCGCCAGGCCGACGTGATAGGAATTTATCAGCCAGTCGGCGAAGGGCATCTCGGTCGATAGACCGAGCGAGCCGTGCAGGTGCAAGGCGCGCGCTGAGATGTCGTGCAACACTTGCGGCATGACCGCTTTCACGGCCGCGATGTTCTTGCGCACCGCCTTGTAATCGTGGCCTTGATCGCACAGCCAGGCGGTCTCCAACACCAGCAGGCGGAACTGGCGCAGCTGCACCCAGGAATCGGCAATCTTCTCCTGCACCATCTGTTTGCGCGCCAGCAACTCACCCTTGGTGGTGCGCGACAGCGCGCGCTCGCACATCATCTCAAGCGCGCGCCGCGCCTGTGCCACGGTGCGCATGGCGTGATGCAGACGTCCGCCGCCGAGGCGCACCTGGGCAACCACGAAAGCGTCGCCGCGCCCGCCCAGCATGTTGTCCTTCGGCACCCGCACCTGCTTGTAGGCCATATAGGCATGGGTCGCCTCGGGCTCGCCGTAGAAGGTGAGATTGCGCTTGATCTCCACACCCGGCGTATCAGCCGGCACGATGAACATCGACATGCGTTTGTAGGGCGCGGCGTCGGGGTCGGTGACCGCCATGACGATGAAGAAGGCCGCATAGCGTGCGTTGGACGAAAACCATTTCTCGCCGTCGATCACCCAGTGTTCGCCGTCCGGCACGGCGCTGGTCTTGAAGACCAGCGGATCGGCGCCGCCCTGCGGCTCGGTCATGGAAAAACACGACACGATTTCATTGGCCAGCAGCGGCTCGAGAAAACGCTTTTTCTGTTCTGGGGTGCCGTAGTGGGCAAGGATTTCGGCATTGCCGGTGTCAGGTGCCTGGGCACCGAACACGATCGGTCCGAAGCGCGAACGGCCGAACAACTCGTTCATAAGCGCGAGTTTCAACTGGCCATAGCCCTTGCCGCCCAGTTCCGGGCCCAGATGACAGGCCCACAGCCCGCGCGCGCGGACCTTGGCTTGCAGCGGGCGCACCAGTTTCTTGAAGCGCGGATCGTGGATGTTCCACTGACTGCCGAGGAGATGGTCGAGCGGTTCGACTTCGTGTTTGACGAAATGATCGATCCAGTCGAGCTGGAGTTGAAAGTCAGGGTCGGTGGCGAATGACCACATGCGGGGATCCTCTCTATTTTTTTACGCGTTCAAAGGTGCGCTGGCTTGCGCAGGGCTGCCTTCGCCGACCGGCACGAGCAGCAGGGTAGCGATGATCAGCACCCCCGTGAGACCGCTCCAGGCGCCGGGCCAGGAATGGGTGTGGTCGACGAATAGACCGAACAACGGCGGCAGCACGATGATGCCGGGATACATGATCGACATCGCCACACCGACCGTGCGGCCCTGGCGTTCGGGGCCGGCGATTTCGGCGACCAGCGCAATCCAGTTGCCATGCCAGCCGAGGGCGCAGAAAGCGTGCACGGTGACCAGCGTGGCTATCAGCCACACAGGTGTGCCATGGGGCAGCCAGCCCAGCGCCAGCGCGCCAGCCGCCGATAGCGCAATGGGTAGCATCAGGGCCGGCCGGCGACGGCGAGCAAACAACTTATCGCTGGCGAGGCCCCACAGCACGCGTCCGGCGGCACCGGCGACCTGGGCCAGCACCAGCAAGCTAGCCGAGCGGGTTACGGCAATGTCCTGGGTTTCTTTCAGATAGATGGCGAGATAGGTAATCAGGGTGAACTGGCCGAGTGTGGCGAGCGCGCCTGACAGACCGAGCAGCACCACATCACGGGTCAGGAAATCCGCAAAGCGCGGCAGGCGATGATGGACCGTGGTCGGCGCCGCGACATCGGTAGTTTGGTAGGCAAACTGACACAGAGCCGCACTTGCGAAGCAGGCCAGGCCGCCGATTGCGACCGCGCTGCGCCAGCCGGCGGTGAGCGCGATGATCGGCAGCAGGGCGGCGGCCAAGGCACCACCCAGCGGAATGCCGGTCTGGCGCACGCCCATGGCCATGCCGCGCTGATCGATGGGAAACCAAGTCATCACCGTCTTGGTGCCGGCCGGCGTTTGAAAGGCCGCGCCGACGCCGGCACAAAATAGCGCGAGCAACGCGCCCACAAAACTATCGGTGGCGAGCACCGCGAGGCAGAACACGCCGACCAGCACATTGCCCCACACCAGCGCGGCACGCTCGCCCTTGACGTCCACCACCCAACCGGCCGCGAACATGGCCAGCAGCGAGCCGCCCATGATGGCCGAATTGAACATACCGACCTGGGCGCGCGTGAGCGCGAGATCGGCTTGCAGGAAGGGCGCGAGGGTCGGCACGCCCTGGACCACCAGCGACACTGCTAACTGGGCGAGCAAGGCGAGGCTGAGCATGAACCACGGACGCGGCGCGGCGGGCGATGAGGACGGCATACCGTGACAATACTCGAACGGTGGGCATCCCGCTCGCGGACCTTGGCCGCGCATTCCGGCGCTGCACTGCTAGAACAACACACTCAAGGCGTCGCATTCGCCCACTTCAAGTTCGAACTCGAAGATGGCGACGTCCTCACGCATATGTTCGAGTGACGTGGTACCGCTCAGCGGCACGACCTCGATGTGGGTCAGATAGCGGAACAGGATCTGTGCCGGCGAGCGGCCATGGCGCTGCGCGAGCATGCGCAAGCTTGAACTGGCGAGCGCGTCGGGATTGGCGGTCAGCGTCCAGAAGCTCTGATAGACGACATCGTGGGCGCGACAATAGGCGCGCAGTTCGCGATCGTGATGAGTGCGCGCGTAGAAGCGATTCTGCAGTACGGCGGGTTTGATCGCAGCGGCGCGATACAGTGCATCGAATTCCGCCAGCGCATAGCAGTTGCTAATGCCGAGTTGACGCACCACGCCGCTGCCGACCAGTCGCTCCATTGCGCGCCAGGCAAGCAGCGTGCGGGCGCGACTCGCTAGGGGTGAATGCAGCACCAGGGCATCGAGGTAAGTAGTGCGCAGATTGTCGCGCGAGGTGGCCACCGATTGTTCTATCTGGGTTGCCAGCGGCGCGCTGAGGGCGTAGGGCAAGCGCTCGCCATCCTGTCCCGACGGCGGGGTGAACTTGGTCTGCAGATATAGCGTTTCGCGCGGCGGCAGCCCCGCCTTGGCGAGGCCCGCGCCCACCCCGGCTTCATCGTAATGCTTGGGTTGTGCGGCGGTGTCGATGCCGCGAAAGCCGGCACGCAGCGCGCACTCGACTAAATGCGCGGTGCGCGCGCCTTTCCAAGCGGTGCCGTAGATCAGGCGTGGCATGCGCACGCCGGCGCTGGTGAGGACGTCATCGGCCTGACGTAATATCGTCATCGCGGCGGACTCGCCGCCGGCCAGTGCTGACTTTGCATGGGGACCCCCGAAAGTCTTGTCCTCACGCATCTTAATCGGCATCCTGCCCGCGCGGGGAGTCCCGTCGGGCGCGACCCTCGCTTGATCGGGATCACGCCGTTTACTGCGCCGGCTGCCACCTTGCACGCTGGCTGAGGCCCTATCCCGCGCCACCGCGGGTGCCAACCGAATTCGAATCCGAGGAGATTTACGATGTCCCGAGACAATCAGCGCGATCTGCGCATTGTGGTGATCGGCGCTGGCATGGCCGGTATTCTGGCCGGCATCAAACTGCGCGAGGCTGGCCACCGCAATTTCGTCATCTACGAAAAGGCCGCGCAGCTGGGTGGCACGTGGCGCGAGAACACCTATCCGGGCATCGCCTGCGATGTGCCCGCCCATCTTTACACCTATACCTTCGAACCCAATCCGCAGTGGAGCCATGTGTTTGCGCCGGGCGCGGAGATTCAGGCCTATTTCGAAGGCGTCGCGCAGAAATACCAGGTCATTGCTTCGATCAAGTTCAATACCGAGATCACGCGCTGCGTGTTCGACAACGGTCGTTGGCAGCTCACCACTGCGCAGGGCGAGCAGGATGTCGCCGATGTCGTCATCGCCGCGACTGGCGTACTGCATTACCCGAACATGCCCGACATTGCCGGCCTCGCTGATTTCAAGGGCGCCTGCTTTCACAGCGCACGCTGGCAGCACGACGTGCCGCAGGCGGGCAAGCGGGTGGGCGTGATCGGCACCGGTTCGACCGCTATCCAGATCACCTCGGCGCTGGTGGATAGGGTTGCCAAGCTCGAACTTTTTCAGCGTACCGCGCAATGGGTGATGCCGATTCAGAATCCGGCCTACAGCGCCGAGCAGCGTGCCGAGTACACTGCCGACCCGGCACGTATCCTCGCGCTGCGCGCCGAAATGAACCGCATCATGACCGATTTCGTCTCCAAGGCGGTGATCGACGCCGATTCACCGGAGATGGCGAGCATCGAAAAAGCCTGCCTGGATAACCTCGTCAACAACGTGCACGACCCCGTGCTGCGCGAGAAGCTGCGGCCGAATTATCGTGCTGCCTGCAAACGGCTGGTCTTCTCTGCTGATTTCTATCAGTCCATTCAGCACCGCAATGCGGAACTCGTCACTGAAGGTATCGAGCGCGTGGAGGCCGGTGGTATCC
>JANLSI010000428.1:0-1864 GCA_031362345.1 Pseudomonadota bacterium | reverse complement strand
TGGTTGAACTGTTTGTTGAGCGAGGCTTCCTTGCGCCTCAGACGGAAATCGAGATTGGATCGGTCGGCGCGGTTGGTATCGATACGCCGCTTCATGCTTTCTTCGCGACCGGGCAGCACGCCACCGATGCCCAGCAGGCTGTCGGCAAGCTTCTTGAAGCGACCCGTGACGCCGGTGGTGCTGTCGGAAAACATACTGGCCACGCCGTCCGGGTCCTTTTTCAGGGCATCGAGAAATACCGTCGTGTTGAGGGTAACGCCGGTGCCTTTGGTGGCACTGCTAAGGCCGATTTCGGCGAGGTACTTGAAGGTGCTCGAATTGCCCGCTTTGGTGCGCAGCACATCGCGAAATTGCGACTCGATATTCTGCAAAGCGCCACGCTCATCTTTCAGCGCCGTGGCCTTGAGATCGGTGGTGCTTTTGAACACGGCGTTGTAGGCGGTCACGAGTTGCGCAACGGCACTTTCGATCTTGCTGTCGTCGCGTGAGACGTTGAGATTGACGGTGCCGGTGCCAATAAGTTCGAGGCTCACACCGGCAATCACGTCGCTCACGCTGTTGCTCGAGCTTTTAACCGTGTAAGTGTTTTCGACTTTGATTTCGGCGTCGAGATCGCTGCTGGTGAAAGTGCCGCTGGCGTCGCGGTCGGTATTGATCGATGCCAGCGCAAAAGGATCGGGTTGGTCGGTCACCGGATCGGCCAGGGTATGGAATTTGGCGCTGATGAAATTATCTGAACCGGTGCTCTTGCCCGACAGCGTCAGGTGATAGCCGCTGGTGTCACGCAAGGTCGAGGCGGTGACGCCGGTATTGGCCGTTGCAGAATTGATCGCGGTGCGAATCTCATCGATGGTCTTGTTGCCGATTTCGACCGTGAAGGACTTGCTGCCAACGCTCAAGACCATGGTGTCACCGGCGGCACCGACCTTGGTCGTGTTGGTATCGGCGAAGACAGTGCCGGCGACCAGGCGATGGGTCTCGGCCAGGCGCTTTACCTCGAGGGCATAGGCACCGCGGCTGGCAGTGCCATCGGCGCTGGCGGTCAATACCTTGGTGTCGGAGGAAGTCGCTTTGGAGGCCTTGAATTTTGCCGCGTCGCCCAACTCAACCATGCTGGTTTGTAGCGTGGAAACTACGCTCTTGAGCTGACCATAGGCGCTCAACTGCGTCTGCAACTCGACCCCGTCGGTGCCCAGTTTGACCCACGGCTTACGCTCAATCGTCATGATCTTAGCGACGATGCCGGTTATATCCAGGCCCGATCCGATACCTTGAGTACTTAGATTGGGCATTTATCTGCTCCTTCAGGGTTGTTGGGCGGGACGGTGTTCCACCTTGACGAGAAACAGGATAGTGAGAGCAATATTCAGGCCAGGGGCCCGAACCTCGCGCTTCACGCCTCGTCCTGTACCAGTCTGCCGGTGCTTTTCTCGAGCCGGGCGGCCAGTGCCAGGACTTCTTCTTCGGGGATCTGGCGGATGACTTCCTGGGTTATTTTGTCGATGACCTTGATGACCGTACGGCCACTGCTTGCGTCGATGGAAAACTGCAGGGAGCGCTGCAGGTTCTGCGCGCCCTCGCTGAGATCTTTGACGGCCTTTTCGAGCATCTTCGCGTCGACCGGCGGCAGATTGCCGGCCGGCTCACGCGCTTGTTCTAGTGTCCGTGTGGCGGCGGCTTCGGCGCTACTCGCGTAGGCCGCGGGCCCGCGCTGGGGCCGCAGTTCCGTTAGAGTGGATGGCGACTTCTGTAAGGCGACATGCGTGACCATGACGCTACCTCTTAGTGGCAATGGCGCCCAGGGTTACGAACCCCGGGCGCCTTACATTGGCTTCAGCAATCAATTCTTGCTTACTTGAGCAGG
>JANLSI010000398.1:0-3183 GCA_031362345.1 Pseudomonadota bacterium | reverse complement strand
GAGACCCAGCGCATCGAACTCGGCACGGCGGTCACACCGACCTATCCGCGCCATCCCATGGCCATGGCCCAGCAGGCTTTGACCACTGCGCAGTTAAGCGGCAATCGCTTCGTGCTCGGCATTGGCTTGTCGCACAAGCTCGTGGTGGAGGGCATGCTGGGACTGTCCTACGCTCAACCGGCGCGCCACATGCGCGAATACTTAAAGATCCTGCGTCCGCTGTTGCGCGGCGAAGTGGTGAATTTCGACGGTGAGGAATTCCGCGTGGCGAACCTGCAGCTCGCGGTGCCGGGTGTGCGTGACGTGCCGGTGGTGGTCGCGGCGCTCGGCGAGCACATGCTGCGCTTGAGCGGTCGTTTGGCCGATGGCACCAGCACCTGGATGACGGGTCCGCGCACGATCGCCGAGCACATCGTCAAACATCTGCTGCCGGCGGCCAAAGCGGCCGGGCGGCCGGCACCGCGCGTGATCGGCGGCTACCCCATTGTGCTGACCAATGCAGTCGACGAAGCGCGCGCTGGCATCGCCAAGAATCTGGAGATCTACGGCCAGTTGCCCAGCTATCGCGCGATGCTCGACCGCGAAGGCTATCGTGGTCCGGCGGATGCGGCCCTGGTTGGTGATGAAGCGACCCTGCGGCGCGAAATCGCGCGCATCCGCGACAGCGGCGTGACGGATTTCAACGCTGCGATTGCCGAGACCGATGCCGGTGCCTTTGCGCGCACCTTCGAGTTCCTGGCGGCGGTGAAGAACGAGTTCGCTTGATGAAATGCGCGCCGTTCAGGCCGAGGGCGTCGCGCTGAGATTGCCTTTGCTGTCCAGTACCAGACCGGCGGCGCGCGCAGCATCCTGCATCGATGCGGGCCAACCGACGCGGCCGGGGTCGTGGCCACCGACCACCGCCAGCATCATGGCGGTATCAGTGCCGACATTGCGAAAGCCGCGCATGACATGCACCGGCACCGAGATCACATCGTAAGGCTCAAGGACCACTTCCTTCTTGCCTAGCGGCCCCCAGTAGATGGACCAACGTCCGGTCAGAGGCATGAATACTTCCTGGGTCAAATGCGAATGCAGAGCGGCGCCCTTGCCGGGTTCCGCGCGGATCATGGCGAGATGGAAATCCTGCGGCGCGATCTGCGGCTGCATGCTCGCGTCTTCCTGCACCCCATTGCCGATGATGCTGAAGATCTCACGCTCGTGACCCGGGATGCGAGTGTCGAGAAAAGCTTGCGCGGAGCTTTTCTGGTGCTTGAAGCGTGCGACGTTGCGCTCCATGTCCTCGACGCTGAAATCGAGGTCGCTGATTTCGGCAGTTTTGACCATTGTTGCGGACTCCCCAGACGCGTGTGTGTCAGCCACACTAGCGCCGCCCGCGCGCCCATGGCAAGCCGCCTGAGCGTAGCGGGACCGGCGGCGCGCGGCATAGTGCCACGCTTGCGGGAAAGACTGTAAGGCGGCTGCCGCGCAGTCGTGGCAGCGCTGCTCAGGGCCGCAGCTGCGGAAAATCCGGATGCCGGAACGGCACGCCGTGGGGTGCGAGTGCCATCTTCTTCAACGGATGGCGACCGCCGTCGTCATGTTTGAGTCCATCGATATTGGCCATGCCATCGTGGGGCCGTGCGGCCACCCAGGCGTCATCGCCGAAGAAACGCAGCGAGAGCGTGCGACGCCGCACACCAGCGCGGGTCGGCGCGCCGCCGTGCAGAGTAGCGGGATGGAAGGCCACCACATCACCGGGCTGCGTCGCCCACGACTGAATAGGAAAATCTGCGCGCGCGCATTCGATAGCGGGCAGCGGTGGCCACTGCGCCGGGTCGAAAAGATTGGCCGCTGCGTCGTCGGCATTGAAGGCGCTGGGGTTGTAGAGCGGACCGCGATGGGAGCCACGAATGAACTCCAAAGAATAGTCTTTCTCGACGGGGTCGAGATTGGTCCACAACACTACCAGGTGTGCGCCGCTGGCGGGCAGATAGGGCAGGTCTTGATGCCAGGGCGTGCGACGGGTGTCGGCACCATCTTTCAGCCAGATCTGTTCATACATGAGCCAGATGTTTTGACAGCCGAACAACTGCGCGGCGAGATCGGCCACCACCGTCTCGCGCAAGAACTCGCGGTAGGCGGGAAAGCTGTCGGGGTTCGCCTGGTCCTGATAAAAAGTGCCTGGTGTGCCGAGCAGGACCGGGCCGGCACCGGGGCCAGGATGGCTGAGTGTCCACTCGAAACAGCCCTGCGCGAGGGTGAGTGCGCGCGCATCGAGTACGCCGGGCAGGAAGACTACGCCATCTTCTCGGAAGCGCGCGCGTATTTCCGCAGGATCGAAATTGAATGGCATGATGGTGTCCCCGTGTTCCCCACCACGACCCTAGCGGCTCAGCGGCGCGATGGCAACACTAGCCTAGATAAATTTCTTGTCGCGCAACTCGTCTTTGACGTAGGCGTAATAAATGGGCGCTACCATCAGGCCGGTGAAACCGAAGGTGGCCTCCATGACCAGCATCGCGAGCAGCAATTCCCAGGCGCGAGCGTGGATTTGCCCGCCGACGATGCGTGCATTGAGGAAATACTCGAGCTTGTGAATGACGATCAGATAAGTGAGTGACGCCACTGCCAGATAGAGCGACTGACTCAAGCTGACGGTGAAGATCATGGTGTTCGAGATCAGATTGCCGAGGATCGGAATGAGCCCCAGCACGAAGGTCACCACCACCAGGGTCTTGGCGAAGGGCAGGGTAACGTCGAACCACGGCAGCACCACCAGCAGATAGATAGCTGTGAAGGCGGTATTGATGGCCGAGATGCGCACTTGCGCGAAGACCACGCGCTGGAACGCCAGGATCAGATGTCGCGCGCGCTCAGCGAGTGCCAGTGACAGCGGCCCGCGATCGGCACGAATGGTCGCGCTTTCCAGCGAGAGCAACGCGCCTATCACCATGCCGACAACAATGTGGGCGAGGGCGCGACCGACACCGGTACCGGCGACCTGAAACACTGCGGCGTGGCTGCGCAGCCACGTCACCAGGGCCAGGCGCAGTTCCTCGGTGTCTTCCGGCACGTAGTGCAGCAGCCAGGCCGGCAAGCTGGCACGGGAGTGTTCAATGATCTCGGCCATGCGTTGGATCAAGGCCGGCACGTTATCGCCGCCGTTACGCATGAACGACACCAGCGACACAATGGCCGCCG
>JANLSI010000352.1:0-3778 GCA_031362345.1 Pseudomonadota bacterium | reverse complement strand
GCCCTATGACGATGGCAAGGCCAGTGGTCTGCTCGATACGCGGCTCGAAACCTATCGCTTGAATCAAAAGCGCGTGCCAGAAAACACAGGCCGTGTAATCCACGATCGCGTGGCAAGCATCGACGAATACCATGCCCGCATCCTCGAACCGATGTTCCGCGCTATCGCGCCTCATGACCCGGAAGGCGTGTTGCACGGTGAATGGCTGATCTCACGCGGTGCGATTGCGCGCTTCGATCGCGGCGCCATCGAGATCCGTATTCTCGATGCCCAGGAGAGTCCGTGTGCCGATTTGGCGGTGGCGCGCGCGGTGGTGGGGCTGGTGCGTGAGTTGTACGAAGAACGCGTCAGCACGCGGGAGGCGCAGGCGGGGGTGTCAACCGCGGCCTTGGCCGATTTGTTCGAGCGCAGTCTGCGCGAGGGAGAGCAGATGCGCATTGATGACATCACGGTTCTCGCCGCCTTGGGCTTGGGGCAGCAACGGTGTACGGCTGGGCAGGCATGGCAGACTGTATGTGATCGCAATGGCCTGTTCGACGGCGCGCAGGCGAAGAGCGTCGGCGCGCTGCTGAACCGTGGACCCTTGGCGCGACGCTTGCTCGCGGCGGCGGGTGCAACACCCTCACGCGACCAGTTGCGTGCGGCTTATCGGGATCTATGCGCGGCGCTAGCCGCCAATCGGCTGTACTGACGCGCCGCGCGCGCGGCATCAGTCGTTGGCGACCTGAAACACCTGATAGTCGACCCGCCCGGCGCTGATCTTGCCCTGCGCCACGCAGATAATGTTGTTCAGCCACTGATAGCGCGGGTCGCCGGTCTGCATGCGTGGCGCGGTGACGAAATACGCTTCGCCGTACTCAGTCGTGCCGTTGCCTGCCAGTGCGGCCTGCACCGCCGGTGTCAGCTCCAGTTTGCCGATGTATTCGACATAGATGAAGGCGCCGTCGTGGGTCTCCAAGGTGGCGCGTACATCTAGATGGCCGTAGTCATCGGCCATCGTCAACCAGTCTGCACAACCGGCTTTGCGTATCACACCCTTCAGGCGTGGGCCTTCGAATTCGCCGCCGTCGACTTCCACGATCAGGCGATTGCCGTACATGCCTTGGCCGACCTGCAGGGCTGCGCCGAGCCGCGCGTAATAGTTCATGAGCGGAACGAGTTTCATCGGGGCACTCCGTAACTTGGGTGACGGCGACAATGGCTGGGCGGCGGGTGAACTGTCAAGCCAGGTGATCCATGCTCGCACTCATCGTGGCGCGTGCAAGGTGTGGGCGGCACGCCGCTGTGTGGCCGACACTCTTTTGCAATCGTTTGCGCGCAGCGGATCGCAGTTAATGCGGCAGTGGGATCTGTCGTTCAGTAACGACGCGAGCCATCTAACCCGGCCATCAAGACTTTGCTGCCATTGTTTAGAAACAGTGACTTGGATATTTGGCGCATATCTTGCTCCAGCAGACTCGCCCGCCTGTTGCTTGAGGCTGCCATGCAAGAAGATGACGCGGGGCCGATATCTCAAGACGGAATGCCAGCAGCCTAGAACTTGAAGTGAGCACAACAGCAAATTTTTGCATCGACCGTGGAGCTATTGATGAACAGCGTTGAACAAAGACCTCGCCTCGCGAGGCGTTGGCCGAACCTGTCACTGACGGCGCTCGCGGCGCTGCTGCTCGGTACTTTGGTGGTGGCGCCGGTCAGCGTCGCAGCGCGGCCTTTTATAGGCGCCGATTTTCAGCGTTTTCATGCACCAATATTTGCGAAGGATGCGCGCTTGCACGCCAAGCGCGCCAAGCACGGCAAAGTAAAGAAACGCGGGCACCGTGGCGGTCCGCGCCATATTCGCCACCGCGTAGTCGCCCACACATGGTCGCTGGGTGCCAGCAGCGGTGCGCTGCTGAGCTTGCATTCAAATTGGCCCTTGCCTGGGGTCAGCGATGACGTGCATGTCTGGTCGCCGAGCGGGGATATTGATGAGCAAGATGCCGCACAGGATTTTGTCGAGGTTGGTCAGGATGTTGACGCGCCAGGTAGCGTCATGGATGAATCGACTAGTGATGAATCGACTGACGAAGCGACGGCTGCGCCGGGTCTCGCACCCGATTTGATCGATCTCACGTTCGAGATCGTGCCCGCTGACGGCACCGAAGGCTACAACGGGGTGTTGGCGGAAATCGGCGATCAGCCCCCGTTGCCGTCGGCGCCCGGGCCGTTCAGCGATACCCTGCCACCGACTGCGCGGGCCGGCTTATTCGCGTCTCGCACGGTGCCCGAGCCGAATACCCTGGTGCTGGCCGGGCTTGCCTCGCTCGCAGCGTGGCGGCTGGTGCGCCGCAGTCGCAGGGCCACAGGCGGCGTCTGAATAGCGGCGCCGCTGTCGAAACTTATTCCACGACGCCCTTGGGTGCGCGCTGTTTCATAAAGCCGAACATATAGCCGCCGATACGGCGCATCTGGATCTCTTCTGCGCCTTCGGTGATGCGATAGCGGCGGTGATGGCGATAAATATGCTCGAAGGGTTTGTGGCGCGAATAGCCCATGCCGCCGTGGACCTGCATGGCGCGATCGGCCGCTTCGCAACACAGGCGGTTTGACCAGTAGTTGCACATCGAGACTTTGTCCGACACTGAGAAGGCGCCGTACTTGTCCATCATCCAGGCGGTCTTATGCACCAGCGCGCGCACCATCTCGCACTGGGTCTGTAGTTCCACCAGGGGAAACTGGATGCCTTGATTGGACGCCAGCGGTTTGCCGAAGGGTTTGCGCTCCAGCGCATAGGCCACCGACTCGTTCACGCAGAACTGCGCGGCGCCGAGACTCGACGCCGCCTGGCGAATGCGGTTCTCGTTGAAGAAGTGTTGCACTATCTGCAGGCCACGGCCTTCGCGCCCGAGGATGGCGGAGTCCGGCACTTCGACATCGTTGAGACTGATGCGGCCGTGATCGGTGGGCATGTTGAAGGTCCACAGCATCTCTTCGACCTTGAACCCTTTCGTATCGGTCGGCACCAGGAAGGCGGTGATGCCTTCGCCATCACCGGCACGGCCGGCGGTACGCGCGAAAATCATGTCGCAGGGCGCGGTGTGGATGCCGGTGTTCCAGGTCTTCTCGCCGTTGATGCGCCAGCCCTTGGCGGTGCGCACGGCGGTGGTTTCCATATGGGTGGCGTCGGAGCCATGTTGAGGCTCGGTAATGCCGAAGGCGATGAAGCCGGTGCCATTGGCGAGCGGTTCGACCCATTCGTGCTTCTGCGCTTCGCTGCCATAGTGCAGCATGAGCAGCAGCCCGATGTTATTGGCGACGATGGCGTGTTCGTTCTGCAGATCGCAATGCAGGCCCAGGCCCTTGGCGGCCAGATGTTCGCGGATCACCGCCATGCCGAGATTGTTACCGTCGCGTCCGCCGAATTGTTTGGGGAAGGCGTAGCGATAGTGGCCGGCGGCATCGGCGCGCCGTCGTGCTTCGGCTAACAGCGCTTCCCAGTCGTGACGCGGTACGCCGTCGCGATCCCAGTCGGTGCGGGCAT
The DNA here is from genome assembly GCA_031362345.1 of Pseudomonadota bacterium. GTDB lineage: Bacteria > Pseudomonadota > Gammaproteobacteria > JADJYF01. The sequence goes on along the minus strand of JANLSI010000352.1, from coordinate 258 downwards.
GTTCGCGGCGATGATCGAAGAAGCGCATGTTGTCGTCTTGTGCTTCGAGCGGCTTTATTTCACGTTCGATGAACTGATCGAGTTCGACCAGGTAAGCCTGTAGTTCGTCCGGTAGATCGAAATTCACGCGACTTCCCTCAATAGTTCACGCGCGATGATGACGCGCTGGGTTTCACTGGTACCTGCATAGATGGTCGTCACGCGCGCATCGCGCGCCAGGCGCTCAAGCGGCATGGCCTCGGTGTAGCCGGCGCCACC
>JANLSI010000310.1:0-5440 GCA_031362345.1 Pseudomonadota bacterium | reverse complement strand
GCGGTACCGGTCGCAAGCATGCCGGGGGTAAGCACGAAGCCAATCCGCAGACGGGTGGGGCGCTGGCGTTCGGTCAGGGTCGGGGACATCAATGTGGGCATATGCGTCATATACTTGGCCATATGCGACAAACCTTGCCGATCCGACCATGACCGAACGCCAGCGCCCCACCCGTCTGCGGATTGGCTTCGTGCTTACCCCCGGCATGCTTGCGACCGGTACCGCGCTGCCCTATGAGATGTGGCTGGCGGCGGCTGATCGTCGGCGCGCCGCGCGTCACAGCGACGGACGTATCGATTTGCGCCTGATTGCGGCGCTAGCCGACGACACCGATTACGGGCGACTGCCGATCCGGGCCGATTGCACGCTGGCCGAAGCGGGTCGTTGCGACGTGGTCTATCTGCCCGCCCTGTGGCGCCACCCGCCAGCATTACGTCGGCAACTCGCGCCGCTGTGCGCCTGGTTGATCGACCAATACGAAGGTGGCGCGCAGATCGCGGCGGTCGGTACCGGGGTCAGTCTGCTCGCCGCCACCGGTCTGCTCGACGGCCACGTCGCCACCACCCATTGGTACAACTTCGAGCGCTTCGAGCGCGACTACCCGGCGGTCGAGCTCAAGCGTCAGTTCTTCATCACCCAGGCCGGCGCACTGTACTGCGCGGCCAGCATCAATTCGCTGGCCGATGTCTCGGTGCATCTCATCGAACGCAGCTTCGATCGCGCCACGGCCCAGCATGTAGAGCGCAACTTCTCCCATGAGATCCGGCGTACTTATGAGGAATATCGTTATATGGACGGTGGCCTGGCGCCGCTCGCCGATGAGGTCGTGGCCGAGGCGCAACTATGGATCGAGGCCAATCTCGCGGCGCAGCTGACGGTGGCCGATCTGGCGGCACGTCTGGGAGTCAGCGTGCGCACCCTAGCTCGGCGCTTTCGTCGCGCGACGGGCACCAGTCCGCGCGGATTCTGGCAGCAGCGCCGCGTGCGGCTGGCCAAGGAACTGCTGGAAAAGACCAATCTCACCATTGGCGAAATCGCTTATCGGGTCGGCTACCAGGATGCTGGCCACTTCTCGCGACTGTTCGAACGCGAGTTGTCCGTGCCGCCATCGGACTATCGGCAGACCGTGCGGGCCAAACTATTTCAGACCGAGCTAGGCAGTGCGCCGCGTGTCAATTCGGTAGACAGCGGGGCTGCGGAGAAATAGCTCAACTCGAACAACGCATTAGCCGTGCAGCGGTGGCTTGAGGGCGGTGCGGTTTGTCAATTAGCTTTACACCGCTTGAGTAGCCCTCGCGCGGATGCGCTGCAAGTGCCGGTAAAACACCAATAAAAAAACTTGGCAATCATATTGCAGACTGGATTGCTCAACGGGTTCCGTTTCCCGTGTTCGTACCGATGCAGTGGAGGAATTCGTGGTCGCGGCTGTGCCGCCGCGACAGCCTGCGGGTTCCGTGCCCCCGCTGTGTCGGTCGTGCCGAAAGGTCGTATACGTGCACGACCGTTCCTTATGCGCCCCGCCCTAAAAAGGCGGGGCTTTTTTTTGCCTAGTAGCGCGTTACCATGCCGGCCGGTCACAAGCGCCCAACGCGCGGGAGAGTCTGCCATGTCCGGCCCCCGGTACCCTGGCTTCGATACCTTGTCGCTGCATGCCGGGCAACGCCCCGATGCGAGCTTCGGCAGCCGCGCGGTGCCGATCTACCAGACCGTGGCGTTCGTGTTCGAAGACAGCGACATGGCCGCTTCGCGCTTCGACATCGCGCGCTCTGGCCATGTTTACTCGCGGATCTCTAATCCGACCGTGGCGGTGCTAGAAGAGCGCCTGGCGGCGCTAGAAAAAGGCGTTGGCGCGGTCGCCACCGCCAGCGGCATGGCCGCCATCCATCTCGCCCTCACGACCATCGCCAGTGCCGGTTCTCACATCGTTGCCTCGCAGGCTTTATATGGCGGCACCCACAACCTGCTGCGCTATACGCTGCCGCGCTTCGGCATCGAAACCACGTTTGTCGACCCCCGTGATCCCGACGCGTTCGCTGCGGCGGTACGCGACAACACCGTGGCGATGTTCGCCGAGACCGTCGCCAATCCGCGCTGCGAAGTGCTGAACGTGCCGGCGGTTGCCGCGCGTGCCCGTGCCGCCGGCCTGCCGCTGATCATCGACGCCACGCTGACCACGCCCTATCTCATGCAGCCTCTGGAACTGGGCGCCGACATCGTCGTGCACTCCTTGACCAAGTTCATCGGCGGGCACGGTGTGGTGCTGGGCGGCGCGGTGATCGACGGCGGGCGTTTCGACTGGCAACAGTCCCAGCGCCGCTTCGCGACCTTGTGCGCGCCCTATGACGGCTTCCACGATTTGAATTTTGCCGAAGAATTCGGCCCCCAGGCCTACATCATGCGGGCGCGACGCGAGGGCCTGCGGGACTTCGGCGCCGCGCTGGCACCGGCCAGTGCCTTCCAATTGCTGCAGGGGTTGGAGACCTTGTCCTTGCGCATGCAGCGCCATGTCGAAAACGCAGTGACCATCGCCGAGTTCCTCGCCAAGCAGGAGGCGGTAAGTGGCGTCACCCATCCCTGTCTGCCTGATCACCCCGATCACGCACTGGCCAGCCAGCTGCTGCCGCGCGGCAGTGGTGCGGTGTTCAGCTTCGATGTGCGGGGTGGGTGCGCCGCTGGCCGCAAACTGATCGAAGCCCTGAGCGTGTTCTCTCACCTCGCCAATGTCGGTGACGCCAAGTCCCTGGTCATTCATCCGGCCTCGACCACCCATGCTCGCATGGACGCATCTGCGCTTGCCGCCGCCGGGATTTCGGCAGGTCTGGTGCGTTTGTCTATCGGTCTGGAGGACCCGGCCGATCTGATCGAGGATCTGACCAAGGCGCTGTACCGCTCTCAGAAATAGGCCCACGCACCGGTTCAGGAGCAAGCGATGAATTTCGAAGTCGATGGTCAGACGGTGTTCGCCGCCGGCCGCCTCACGGCCGATGCTGGCGCGCCGCCCGTGGTCCTGGTGCACGGGGCGGCCATGGATCACACGGTGTGGGTTTATCACACGCGCTATTTCATGCACATCGGCCGGGGGGTGGTGGCGCCCGATCTGCCGGGCCACGGTCACTCGGGTGGCGCGCCGCTAAGCAGTATCGAAGATATGGCGAGCTGGTTATTACGCGTGCTCGATGCGCTGGATCTGCCCGAAGTAGCCCTCGCCGGCCACAGTCTGGGCGCGCTGATCGCGCTCGAAGCGGCCGGTGGCGCAGCGCAACGCATCTCGCGTTTGGCGCTGCTCGGCGCGGCCTTCCCCATGCCGGTCAGCGATCTGCTGTTGAACGCGGCCAAGGCTAATGCGCCGGAATCCCGGGACATGATGATGATCTGGGGGCATGGCCCAAGCGCCCAGTACGGGGCTAACCCGGTGTCCGGCATCCACATCGTGAATTCCAGCATGCGGCTGCTGGAGAAAGCCCCGCCGGGCCTGCTCCACACCGATCTGAAAGCCTGCAACGACTACGCCCATGGCGCCGAGGCTGCCGCCGCAGTGCGCGCCCGTACCACTTTAATCTGTGGCAACGAAGATCGTATGACGCCGGTGCCCGCCGCGCGCCAGCTGGCCGCCAGCATGCGCAATTGCGCGGTCGCGACCATCGCCGGTGCCGGTCACATCATGATGAGCGAGCAGCCTGAATTGACCCATAGGCAGCTGGTTGCGGCGCTCGCCTGAGCTCGTCAAGCACGCTATGAACGACGCGCCAGCGGCGGCCGAGGAGGCCAAGGCTGCGAAACGGTGCGCCAGCAACTACGCGAAGGCGGGACTGATACTCGCGACCCTCTCGCTGTTCGTCTCCGAACACCTGGTGCACTACGCGATGGGCTTGATGGCCCTGCTCGGTGTCATCGATGGGCTGCGCGATCCGCGCGCGCTGCGCGAGTGGCGAGCACGGCAACTGCTCGTGCTGTTTGGCCTCTTGTGGTTGCCGATGGTGTGCGCCTATCCCGGCGCGGTCGCGCCCGACCATACCCTGCACACCGTGCTGCCCTACCTGCATCTGCTACCGGCCGCCTATTTCGTGATGCGCGCCTGCACCGACATCGACGTGCAGCGTTTGGTGACGGTAGGCGCGGCAATGCTAGTAGCCTTTGGTGCGCTCGACGCCTTTGTGCAACTCATCTGGCACACCGATCTGTTCGGCTATCCCTACGACCGCGGTGTCTTGAAGGGCGTGTTCTACCCCAAGCAACGACTGGGATTGTTCCTGGCGGTATTCGCACCGCTGTATGTCGATGCCGTGCTGCGCTGGTGTCGCGACCATCCGCGCTTGTGGCTATTGCTGGTGCCACTGCTGGTGGTCGTGCTGATGTCGCTCAAGCGCAGCGCCTGGATCATGCTGGTGTTTGGCCTGCTGGCCTATGTGCTGCTACAGCTGCGTCTGCGGCCATGGTCGTGGCATCGCCGACGGCTGGCGCAGTTCGGCCTGTTGGTGCTGCTGGCCGGCAGTTTAGCGGTCATCAATCCGAGCTTGCGCGCGCGCCTCACTGCCACCAGTGGCCTGTTCTCGAGCGAGGCCGCCGCGATTGATGCCGCGACTGCCTATCGGGTGACGCTATGGCGTACCGGTGTGCGCATCTTCAGCGACCATTGGCTGACTGGCATCGGCCCGCGCGGCTTCCGCCACGTCTATGCCGACTACGCACCGCGCGACGATTTCTGGGTCAAGCGCACCGGCCACGGCCAGACCCATCCCCACCAATTCGTGCTCGAGATTGCGATCGAGACCGGCGCTATCGGGCTGGCGGCGTTCACTTTGTTCTACGCGATGCTGTTGCGGCTGTTGAGCCGCCCGAGCGTGGGACGCGTCGCGCCGGTGTGGCTGCTCGGCGCGGCGGTCGCCTGGCTGCCACTCAATGCCCATCTGGCCTTCTATGGCGCCTATTGGTCGTCGTTGGCATGGCTCATGTTGGCGGTCGGTCTGGCCGAGGCGCGGCCACCGGGCCTGGCAGACCTCGACCCCGGGCAAACAACGACAGCCGCTGGCTAAGGACCCTGGCGCAGCAAGCTCAAGGCTTGCGTTTACGACGCGCGTCCAAGGTACTGCGCATCGCCGCGAATTCGCCCTTGTCATCGAGCGGGCGCGGCCGCACGCAGCCCCAATCCAGTTCCTCGTCTTGAATGTAACGTTTGCCAAGCTGCCAGGCGATCTGGGCGCGTGCCAGTTCGAGTCCCAGATAAAAGGCATGGGGCCCGTCGGCATCGACATGCAAGGCTTGGAACACTTCGTAGGGATCGCGCGCGGTATGCAAACCGTGGCGGTTGTAGATATGAAAGCCCTCGGCTGAGACCTGAATACGGAAGTTGTCGTCCGCCACCTCCGCAGCGAAATCGGCGATTTCGGCCGCACTGTAGGGGCAGGGCTGCCGCTCGTGCAGCGCCAGCAAGGACTCGTCG
>JANLSI010000323.1:0-5939 GCA_031362345.1 Pseudomonadota bacterium | reverse complement strand
GCCGACTTCACGCCAGGCGCCGGTCAGGGCCGGCAGACAGCACACTGCACGGATGGTCTGACCACCCCCGTGATGTCGCTCCAGGGCCACGCCGATCCTGATCGCAGCGGCGCGCGCCTGCGCGTATTCACGGGCCAGCTGGCGGATATCGGCGGCTGCAATGCCGGTGATATCCGCCGCCCATTCCGGCGTACGGGTCTTGGCGCGCGCCGCGAGTTCGTCGAAACCCAAGGTGTGACGCGCGACGTAATCGTGATCGATCAAGTCCTCGTCGATGAGGACATGAATCAAGGCCATCGCCAGGGCGCCGTCGGAGCCCGGCTGCGGTGCCAGATGCCAGTCCGCTTCCTTGGCCGTGCGCGACTTGTAGGCATCGATCACCACCACCTTGGCGCCGGCCTTCTGCGCTTCCTTGACGATGTGCCAGTGGTGCAGATTGGTACTGACACTGTTGCAGGCCCAGATCACGATGTAGTTGGCGTGTTTGAAAGACTCCGGATCCATGCCACTGCTGGCGCCATAGGTCATGAGCCAGGCCGTCGCCGACCCCACGCCGCAGAAGGTACGTTCGGTGACGGTCGCGCCCATGCGATTGAAGAACGCGTCGCCGCCGTTCAGGCCATGTACCAGGCCCTGATGACCGACATAGCTGTTAGGCACGATGGCCTGGGGCCCATATTCGGCGATGATCGCCTGCCAGCGCGACGTGATCTCGGTGAGCGCCTCATGCCAGGAAATTCGCTTGAATTGATTTTCGCCCTTGGCACCGACGCGACGCAGGGGATGCAGCAGCCGATCGGGATGGTAGTGGCGCTTCTCGTAATCCTTCAGCTTGACGCACAGACCACCACGCGTCAGCGGGTGATCGGCATTGCCGCGCACACCCACCAGCTTGCCTGCCTCCACTTCGAATACCATCGCGCAGGTATCGGGACAGTCATGGGGACATCCGCCGTGATGGTAGGTGCGTGTGACGGTATTCATAAGCGTGCTCAGGGCCAGCATTGATGGCGTTCGAATCTAGCAGATGCCCCGCGCAGCGGATATTAGTGCCACGCGCCGCAGTGCAGCATCACGCAGCCCTTCGCGTCGTTCGCTGACTTCCCACGGCCGTTGGGGGCTGGTGCCCATCGGCCGAGCGTGGTATTCAATTCCACACATAGAGAACGCCTAGCAGCTGTCGGACATTGTGCCTAGCCCCGCCCTGACATTAATTGACTAAAGACCCTGTTTGCGACCATGACGCTGCCGACCTACGCCACCCCCGAAATCATCGCCGCCATCATCTTCGGCATCGCGGTGCTGCATACCTTTTCCACCAAGTTCTTCGCCCATCTCGCCCAGTTGCACCCCAAGCACGCCGGGCTGTGGCATCTACTCGGCGAAGTCGAAGTGGTGTTCGGCCTGTGGTCCCTCGTCATGATGATCGCGCTGTTCTTCCTCAGCGGGCGCGACGCCACTATCCAATATCTCGAAGCGCGCAATTTCACCGAGCCGATGTTCGTCTTCGTGATCATGGTGATCGCGGCGAGCAAGCCGATCCTGAACAGCGTCATCGCCGCCGTGCATGGGCTTGCTTCATTCATTCCAGTTCGCCGCGAGGTGGCGGTCTACTTCCTGTGCCTGTCGGTGGTACCTATGCTCGGCTCGCTCGTTACCGAGCCGGCCGCCATGACACTCGCGGCCTTAATGTTGAAGGACTGCTATTTCCGCCGTGGTCTATCGACCAAGCTCAAATACGCCACGCTCGGTGCGCTATTCGTCAACGTCTCCATCGGCGGCACCATGACCAGCTTCGCTGCGCCGCCGGTGCTGATGGTAGCCAACAAATGGGGCTGGGATTCAGCCTTCGTGTTCAGTCAGTTCGGCTGGAAGGCCGCGTTGTCCGTCTTCACCACCGCGCTGATCGTGACTTGGCTGTTTCGTCAAGAGCTGATCGGCAAGGGTTGCTTTGATGGCGCCTGCTCGCAGATCGATACGCCCAAGACCGTGGCCGCCATCCACATCGCGTTTCTGGCCAGCGTGGTGGTGTTTGGCCATCACTCAGAACTATTCATGGGCTTGTTTTTGTTCTTCCTCGGCTACACCGAAGCCTACAAGCAGTATCAGGATCGCTTGATCCTGCGCGAGGGCCTACTGGTGGCGTTCTTCCTGGGCGGGCTGGTCGTGCTTGGTGGCCTGCAGAGCTGGTGGCTGCAAAGCATGCTGACCGGCGTCGAGCCCAAGGTGCTCTATTACCTCGCCACGGCCCTGACCGCCGTCACCGACAACGCAGCGCTCACCTACCTGGCCTCTTTGGTGGACGGCGTGTCGACCGAATACAAATACGCCATCGTGGCCGGCGCGGTCACTGGCGGTGGCCTGACCATCATCGCCAATGCGCCCAATCCTGCCGGCGTTGCCATCCTGAAGACCCATTTCACCGACGAGACCATCAGTCCCCTGGCCCTGTTCATTGCCGCCATTCCGCCGACCTTGTTGGCGATCGTCGCGTTTCAGGTGTTGTGACGGGCGGCTTTCGCTAGTAGCAGATTTTTTACGCCGCAGATCCCAGTCCTAGCACCGCCGCACGTGCGTCATCACAGAGCCCCACGCCACCCTGCGCCGCGTGGGCGATGATCTGGGCGCGCATACGCGGTTCCCAGTAGCGCGTCAAATGCTGGGAGATGACCTCGACTGCATTGTCGGGGTCGGCCACCTGGTTGGCAGCGATGTCGTTGACCATTTCAACCAGACGTTCGATATGCATAAGGTGCTAGCTTCCGCCCTCGACGATGCGCTCAGCATAGCTGTAGATCACCAGATCGGGCCCGCGCACGAAGGCGGCAAGCGTGACCTGGCAGGTTTCAGCAAGACGCACGGCACGCGCGGTCGGTGCTGAGACCGCCGCCAGCACAGCAATGCCGGCCATCGCCGTCTTCATGACGATTTCATAACTCGCGCGGCAGGTGACCAGGACGAAACCCGGCGGGTAATCGCCCTTGATGCGCGCGCCGATGAGCTTATCGAGTGCGTTGTGGCGACCGATGTCTTCACGCACTGCGATCACTTCGCCTGCGAGATCGACCCAAGCGGCAGCGTGCACCGCGCCGGTTGCACGATTGATGGGCTGGCGCGCAGCAAGCATGGTGCTGGCGTGTGCGATGGCGGCGCGCGTTACCGAAGCTGCCGTAGTCACGGACGGCGGCGTTCGCATAGCATCTTCCACCATGCGCTTGCCGCACAGACCACAGCCCGAGCGCCCGGCCATGCTGCGCGCGTTGTCGCGCTGCCGCTGGCCGAGACGCGCAGGGATCACGAGGTCAAGTTCGACACCGTCTGCCAGCGCCCGCTGTTCGACCAGCACCAGTTCGCGCGGCATATCGATCAGACCTTCGGTCAAGGCGAAACCCAGCGCGAAGTCGTCCAGATCGGCCGGCGACATCAACATCACCGCGTGGGGTTCGCCATTGCACAGCACCGCGACTGGCGTCTCCTCGGCAAGTTGATCGGTGACGTTCTCACGCACACCCGCACGCCAGCGCGTGACCGCCACCGCCGCGACGGGCGCTGGCAAGCTCGGGCCTGGGCTCACCTCAGCGCGTGAGGGTTTCGCGTTCATCGAGGAATGTCCTTTGTTCGTCGCTGAAGCGGCGATAGCGTTCCTGCCAGGCCGACGGATGGGTGACCTTCACCACCTGCACGGCCGTGACCTTGTACTCCGGACAATTAGTCGCCCAGTCGGAATGCTCGGTGGTAATGACGTTGGCACCCGATTCGGGGAAATGGAACGTGGTGTAGACCACGCCCGGCTGCATCGCTGCACTGATGGTTGCGCGCAGTACCGTTTCGCCCGCGCGACTCTTGATGCCGACCCAATCGCCCTCGATGACGCCTCGGGTCTCGGCATCGTGGGGATGGATCTCAAGACGGTCCTCGTGATGCCAGACGGTATTGCTGGTGCGGCGCGTCTGCGCACCGACGTTGTACTGCGAGAGGGTACGACCGGTGGTCAGGATCAATGGGTATTTGTCGTTGCTGCGTTCGTGGCTGGGCACATAGGGCGTCAGCATGAAACGACCCAGACCGCGCGTGAAGGTCTCCGCATGCAGGGTCGGCGTGCCATCGGGCAGCTGCTCGGTGCAGGGCCACTGAATACTGCCAAGTTCGTCGATGCGCGCAAAGCTGACGCCGGCAAAGGTGGGCGTGAGGCGCGCGATCTCATCCATGATCTGGGACGGATGGTCGTAGTGCATGGCGTAGCCCAGCGCGGACGACAACATCAGAGTCGCTTGCCAATCAGCCTTGCCACCCAGCGGCGGCATCACGCGCCGCACCCGTGAGATGCGGCGCTCAGCATTGGTAAAAGTGCCATCCTTTTCGAGGAAGGACGAACCCGGCAGGAAAACATGGGCAAACTTGGCGGTCTCGTTCAGGAACAAGTCCTGCACGATGATGCATTCCATGGCTTCCAGTGCTGCGATCACATGCTGGGTATCGGGATCAGACTGGGCGATGTCTTCGCCCTGTATATAGAGGCCACGGAAGCTGCCGTCGAGCGCCGCCTCGAACATATTCGGAATACGCAGGCCCGGTTCGGCATCGAGATGCACGCCCCACGCCGCTTCAAACAAAATGCGCGTGGGCGCATCGGAGACGTGGCGATAGCCTGGGAACTCGTGCGGGAACGAGCCCATATCGCAGGAGCCCTGCACATTGTTCTGCCCACGCAAGGGATTCACGCCGACGCCTTCGCGGCCCAGATTACCGGTCGCCAGCGCAAGATTGGCGATGCCCATCACCATGGTCGAGCCCTGGCTGTGCTCAGTCACGCCGAGTCCGTAGTAAATCGCCGCATTACCGCCAGTGGCATAGAGCCGCGCCACGGCGCGCACCTCGGCGGCCGGCACGCCTGTGATCGTTTCGGTCTGTTCCGGCCCCTGCGCGGACGCGCCGACAAAGTTTTTCCATTTCTCGAAGGCCACCGCTTCGCAGCGTGCGGCAACGAAATCATGATCGATCAGATTCTCGTCAACGATCACATGGGCAATGGCATTGATCAATGCGACATTGGTGCCGGGCTTGAGCTTGAGATGATGGGCGGCCTCGACGTGGGGCATACGCACCAGATCGATGGTACGCGGATCGACCACGACCAACTTCGCACCGGCGCGCAAGCGCTGGATCATGCGCGAGGCGAACACCGGATGCCCATCGGTCGGGTTGGCACCGATCACCATGATCACATCGGCCTGATCGACCGAATCGAAGGCCTGGGTGCCGGCCGATTCGCCCAAGGTCTGCCTCAAACCGTAGCCGGTCGGTGAATGACAAACGCGCGCACAAGTGTCGACGTTATTGTTGCCAAATGCGGCGCGCACCAGCTTCTGCACCAGATAAGTTTCTTCGTTGGTGCAACGCGACGAGGTGATGCCACCGACCGCGTCTCTGCCGTACTTGGTCTGGATGCGTTTGATCTCGCTCGCGGCATGGGCGATGGCCTCTTGCCACGATACCTCGCGCCACGGCTCATGAATGGACGCACGGATCATCGGCGAAGTGATGCGGTCGGGATGGGTTGCATAGCCGAAGGCGAAGCGGCCCTTCACACAGGCATGACCGTAATTGGCCTGGCCATCCTGGTTGGGCACCATGCGGATCACTTCGGCGCCCTTCATCTCGGCACGGAAGGAACAGCCCACCCCGCAATAAGCACAGGTGGTGACCACGCTGTGTTCGGGCTGGCCCCGCTCGATGACGGATTTCTCGCTGAGTGTCGCGGTCGGGCAGGCCTGCACACAGGCGCCACAGGACACGCACTCGGAATCCATGAAATCCTGATCGCTGCCGGCACTGACACGGGAATCAAAGCCACGCCCGGCAATGGTCAGCGCAAAAGTCCCCTGCACTTCATCACAAGCCCGCACACAACGCGAACAGACGATGCACTTGCTCGGATC
>JANLSI010000247.1:0-2902 GCA_031362345.1 Pseudomonadota bacterium | reverse complement strand
TCCACGTCGCGCTCCATCGTGCGGTAACCCGGCCGGACCATCTCGATGTGGTGGCGGCCGGGGCTGAGCCGCCAATTGTTGTCAGAGTTCCTGACTTCTGAGTGAGGCGGCTGGAATCGCCATAAAAATTACCGAGTAAGTCCTGCAGCATGAAGCGCGCAACACGCGTACCGGCATCCAGCGTAGTGAGAATGAACAAGGCCTCGAACATGATTGCGAAGTGGTACCACAGCGCGAGCAGGTCCTCGCCCGATAATCGCGCAAAGATATTTGCCATCCCAACCACCGGCGACGGCGCGCCGCCGGTGCGGGCGAACAAGCTCGCTTCGCCCATCTGATGGGCCAGCGCGTTCATGGCCATCACCGCTACGAAGGACTCCATCATCATGGCGCTGTAGCCGATCAAGTGTGCGTCGGCTTCGTTGGATAGGAGCTTGGGCGTGGTGCCCGATGAGATCAGGGTGTGAAAGCCCGAGATCGCGCCGCAGGCGATGGTGATGAAAACGAAGGGGAAGAGCTTGCCTGCGATGAACGCGCTGTAGAAACGAAAGGCCGAGCTGTAGATGCATACCGCAGCGACGATGAACCACAGACTGTTTATGGTCTCGCCACGACGCAGCGCAATGTCGCCGAGCGCAGCCGCGGCCAGCACCGCGATCGCGAGCCATACCAGCCACGGCACAGGCTTGTTGCTTGCGTTCTGGTGCTGCCCATCGGTCATCTCATTCGTCCCGATGCTGCCCCTCGGCGGGATGCGTACGATAACGGCCGGCAGCCATAGCGACAATCATCGCGACAATGCGTGATGGGCAGGGAGAGAGACCGACATGAAGACGCTGCTGAACGAATGAGTACACGGTTGCGCGCGGCGCCATGTGCTGGCGCTGTTACTGCTCGTGCTGACCGGCTTGGCGTTTGGCCACGCGGTCGCCGCGCCGCGCATTGATAAGAAAAATGCCGTCTTACCTCCCGTAATTTCTGAGATCAACGAACCTCAATGAGTCGTTCACCTTGTTCGATCAGTTCGACAATTTGGGGGATCATCGGCTCGAACCATGCGAGGAGGGCGCGACGGCTGGCGCTGCCAATGCGCAGCCAAATGATGACGGGAGCAACGGTACTCTGATGCAACCGTCGCGGGAAATCTTCGTCCTTCGTAAGGATTGCGGCGCGCTGCCGCTGCGCGTAACGCCAGATAGCTGAATCGTTTGCATCGCGTAAGCCAATGTCTGCGACATGTTCGGCGGTGAAGCCACGAGCACTCAGTCGCCTTGCCATGATTGGCTGTAACTGCGCGTCAACGATGAAGCGCGTGTATTACCGCGCGACGAGGATGGGGTGGTCTGCTTCGGCCGCAGCGTATTCCAGGCAGGCAATAATGTCCTCAGGTTCCAGATAAGGATAGTCCTCGAGAATCTCCTTTTCCGGGACGCCAGCGGCGAGCAGGTCGAGTACGTCCTTTACGCGGATTCTCATCCCCCGAATGCAAGGCCGGCCCCCGCATTGATTCGGATTAAAAGTAATGCGTTCGTTCATGTTTGGAGCATAGTCCGGCTTCGGCAACAAATAAACGAGTACGCCCCCTCATGCCTCGACAACCTGCATAACCTCAGGCCATTTCCATGACTACGTAGAAAACACCTTCAGAGCGAGGGTCCCGCGAAATTCGGGGCTAACCGGCCGCCGTCTAGCGCGATCTGCTGTCGCGCCCGACGGTGTCTCAGTACCCTACAGTGCGCGCGCTTTAAACTTGGAGGCTCTGTCACAGCTGGTTCAGCCCTTGCGGAAGTAATGACAGTTGATCTGCTTGCTCTTGAGTTTGACCTCAAGAGAATATTTTCAGGGGGCGACGGTGGAGCACGCCACGGGCTCGTGCAAACGCCGAGCACACGGGTGTATGGCGCGCCATCTGCGCGTAGAATTCAAGGCCTGACGATGTAACAACAACACGGGCGGGCTGGCGCCATGCGCGACCCATGCCCGAGGGAAAAAGGGGATTATCGATGAAACTGGCGCTTTATCTGCCGAACCTGCGCGACAAGATTTCGGTCGCCGAAATCGAAGCCTTGACCCACGAGGCCGAGGCGCTGGACTTCGATTCCGTGTGGACCTTGGATCGCATCGTGATACCCGAGGCTTCGGATAGCGGCGGCCTCGCCAAGCCCTTCGGCTTCATGAAGGAATTCCCCAACGCGCTGCCGGTCAGCGCGCGCGGCGAGTTTCTGAACGGGCCGGCGCTGATCCCCTATCTCGCCGCGATCACCAAACGCATCCGCATCGGTGTCAGCGTCATCGTCACGCCCTATCGCGCGCCTGGCGTGCTTGCAGCGGAGATCGCGACCTGGGATCAACTCTCCGGTGGCCGCATCAATGTCGGCGTCGGCTCGGGCTGGATGCCGGAGGAATTCGCCGCCGCCAGCGCCAGTGATCGTTACACACGACGCAACAAGCATGTCATCGAGACCATCGAGATCATGCAGGGCATCTGGACCAACGAGTTGTTCGAATATCACGGCGAGTTTGCCGACTTCCCGAAATGCGGCTTTGGTGCCAAGCCCGTGCAGAAGCCGCGTCCGCCGATGTTCTTCGGTGGTCTCGGTCGACCGGAGATTGCCGCGGGCCGGGTCGCCAAATACGGCCTCGATGGCTGGATAGGCATCATGGACACGCCCGACGCGATAGCCACCTGGCGCGCCGCCATCGAGGTGGAATTGCAAAAGTCAGATGGCGGTCATGCCATCGACAAACTGGAGATCTCGAGCATGCTGCCCTTCGATATCACACGCGATAAAACCGATCAGACCCCGCGCGGCAAGCTCACCCCGACCTTGGTTGGCACGGTCGAACAGATCACCGACAACTTGAAACGTTACAAGGACGCCGGCCTGACCATGCCGTTGTT
>JANLSI010000188.1:0-2997 GCA_031362345.1 Pseudomonadota bacterium | reverse complement strand
GTGGAAAATCGCCCATCGCGTGGTCGCGACCGAATGGCGGCGTGTCGATCCGGTGGCAGGTGCGCGCGGACGCGGTGAGATCGGTGTCTGGGGTCGTCGCGATGGCGACGATGTCATCAACTGGATCATGAGCGCGCGGGCACCGGCCTGAGCCAGCGCGGCTGCCATGCTTGGGACCCTGGCGGAAATAATCTTGTCGACACCGAGAGTGTCCCTGAGCCGCCGCTGCGGCGTGCTCAAGTCCGGCACGCCTTAGGCGCGCGCTATGATTCCCATCCGCGACGATAACCCGCAGATCCTCACGCCTTATGCCACCTGGGCCATCGTCGCCCTGAATGTTGCGGTGTGGGTCCTGGTGCAAGGCCTCGGTGGTCAACCGGCATTGGCCAAATCGGTGTGTACGCTCGGCCTGGTGCCCGGTGAGCTGCTGGGCCTGCTGCCGGCCGGCACTGGCATGGACCTCGGTCCGGGCATGCGCTGCGTGATCGACACCAGCGGCGATTGGTCGACCTTGCTCAGCCACATGTTCCTGCACGGTGGCTGGATGCACTTGATCGGCAATATGTGGTTCCTGTGGATCTTCGGCAACAACGTCGAGGACGCCATGGGCCACGGCCGCTTCGTGGTGTTCTATCTGCTGTGTGGACTGGCGGCAGCCGCCTTGCAGGTAGCCGCAGCACCGGCGGTCGGCATCCCCATGGTCGGCGCCTCAGGCGCGATCGGCGGCGTGATGGGCGCCTACGTGGTGCTCTATCCACGGGTCAATGTGCACATGCTGTTCTGGTTCGGTTTCTACGTCACGACCTTCGCCATCCCGGCCTTCTGGATGCTGGGCTATTGGTTCGCGGTGCAGATGATCGGCGGCTTCAGTGCCCTCGGCGCCCAGGGCGGCGGGGTGGCGTTCTGGGCCCACATCGGCGGCTTCGCCGCCGGCGCGCTGCTGGTCCTGCTATTTCGTGACCGTGAACTGCTGGCCCGTCATCCCTATCACGGCTGGCAGCAGGCACCGGGCGGGGCTTACCGCCGCTTGCGTTGATGGTTTGCAGGCATCTTCGCGCTGTACGCTGGGTCGAGTGGCATCGTTTCGAGTGGTCACACACCGCACGGTACCGTCAAACAGGCGAGCGTAGTTCGCTCCCCTGACGCTCCAGGGTTTACCATAACGCTCGCAACCATCTGGGTTCCTCGGTCACCGCGATGTCCAAAAATTCCCTCGCGTCGTTACACTCCCGTCTAAGCGCAGCACTTCAAGAACGCACAGAAATTCTTGAGGGGTATCTGTTCGGATCGCAGGCGACCGGCCGTGCTCAGGCACACAGCGATATCGATGTAGCGGTGTACGTCGCACCGAGTTATTCGCTCGATCGTGGTTTTGGTTACCAAGCCGAATTGACTGCCATCCTCATGGCGGCCTTAGAATCCAATGCGATCGACGTGGTTGTGCTTAATCGCGCGCCGCCTCTGCTCTATCACCGCGTGCTCGCGCACGGAATACGCCTGCTGAGCCGGAATTTAGCCGAGACCACGACCCGCGAAGGCCAAGCGCTTTCGCGCTACTGCGATTACCTGCCGCAGCTGGCCAAAATCGAAGCGGGCCGTCGCGCGGCGATCATCAAGTGACCCCGGGTCGCGTCGATTCCACTGTGGTGCGCCGACACCTGCTGGCCATGCAAGCGGCGCTGCAAAATTTGCAGCACCATCGGGATGCGACGCTTGCTGAATTGCAAACGAATCGTGACCGCTTGTGGGCTATCGAGCGCGGCTTACAGTTGATTGCGCAGAACGCACTCGATATTGCCACCCACGTGGTTGCGGCTGCCGGATTCGATTCGGTCGACTATGCGACCGCGATCGATCGGCTCGCGACTGTAGGCGTACTGTCGCCGGAATTCGCAGCTCGTTTCCGCGCTATCGCGGGTTTCCGCAACGTGTTGGTTCACGGCTATCTAGAAATAGACCTGGCGCTTGTGCATCGTCTGTTAAGTGAGCGCCTGCCGGACTTTGCAGAGTTCGCGCGATCGATCGAGCGATATCTCGAAAAGTAATGAATTGCGCGGACAGTCGCGCCCAGCGACGCGTGGCATTCAGCGGTAGAAGGCGCGGCTTACTCCGAGCCTCCTGCCCTCCGCCCTTCGGGCCAGCCTGCGGCTGTTCAAAATCGCTCCCAGCGATTTTGTCTGCCCGATCTGCGGTGCGCGCCGAATGGCGCAGGGGGCGGCGCCGCGGGTGGACGAAGTGCTGCCTCATTCATTAAGCATACCGGGGCGGATAACGGGACAGGCGCCGTCGTGATCAGTTCGCGGTAGAAGGTGTACCAGATTTCTAACGAGGCAGCTCCACTTGGACACTTTGTCCTCTACCGTACTGACCGAGGCACCTCGCCTAAGCGACAGTGCGAGGCTTGGGGAGCACTCGGCCTTGCAGAGGACTGGCCTGCCAACGCAGGTAGCCTCCCATGGGCGAACTGTGGAGGCGAGGATGCTGATTCGAGTTGGGTTCGAGATGACTTACTGGTGTCCTCAACCGACACCGATGATTCTGACCTTGAGCATCCATTATTCCCGAGCGTCGGATCTGGTGCGGTCCGACCATCTCCTCAGCAATCCACCGGTGCCGCTCACCGCCTACCGCGACCTGTTCGGCAATTGGTGCAGTCGCATCGTGGCCCCGCAAGGACGTTTCATCCTCAGCTGCGATGCTTTAGTCAACGACAGCGGCGCGCCTGATATCGTCGCGCCAGACGCCGCCCAGACGCCGGTGGAATACCTCCCAGAATCGACGCTGCTCTTCCTACTTGGCAGCCGCTACTGTGAGACCGAACTGCTGTCCGAGCTGGCATGGGCGCAATTTGGCGGCGTGCAGACTGGCTGGGGGCGAGTTCAGGCGGTCTGCGATTTTGTCCACAGCCATATCCAGTTCGGCTACCAGCATGCGCGGCGCACGCGCACCGCCTGGGAGGTCTATCAGGAAAGAGTCGGTGTGTGCCGCGACTATGCG
>JANLSI010000167.1:0-1540 GCA_031362345.1 Pseudomonadota bacterium | reverse complement strand
CTTTGAGCCAAGCTATGACTTCGCAGCGGGCCATCGCCACACCTATGCATGGTTCCTCGCCCAGGGTCTCGACCGCTTGGCACAGCCGTTGAACGATCCGACCTGGAATATCTCTTGGGACTTTGCCCGCGAAGCGCGTTTGATCGAACACTTGCGCGCCGTGAAGACCGCCTAAGCGTGCCCACTGACCACCACGTAGCGGGCCGCACAGCCGCCAGCGCTATCGTCGCTCAGGATTTGAAAGAAGCGATCAAGGATCTGATGCCAGTGATCGGGATCGATCTGCTCGGCGAGGTGCGCGCCTGTCGCCCTGTACTGCGCGCATGCAATCGTCGTACAAGTGAGGACCATTCGCACAAGGAGACTTAGATGAACTATCGACAGTTGGGTAGAACCGGTCTGCGGGTCTCGGAGCTGTGCTTCGGAACGATGACCTTCGGTGGTGAAGGGATGTACAAAGTCATAGGCGAGACTGCACAAGCGCAGGCCGATCGCCTGGTGGGCGTGTGCCTGGACGCGGGAATCAATTTTTTCGACACCGCGGATACCTACTCGGGGGGGCGGGCAGAGCAGATTCTGGGTAAAGCGCTGGGCGCGCACCGGAAAGATGTGGTAGTGGCCACCAAGGTGCGTGGGCGAGTCGGACCGGGGCCGAATGCAGTCGGCCTGTCGCGCGGCCACATCATGGACTCGGTCGATGCCAGTCTTGAGCGGCTGGGCACCGATTACATCGATCTGTATCAAATCCATGGCTACGACGCGCTGTCACCGTGGGATGAAACCCTGCGCGCGCTCGATGATCTGGTGCGCGCCGGGAAGGTGCGCTATATCGGTGCCTCGAACCTAGCGGCCTGGCAGCTGATGAAGGCGCTGGGTTTGAGCGAGCGCGATCGCCTCGCACGCTTCGAGACCATCCAGTCCTATTATTCGATTGCGGGCCGCGAATTGGAACGCGAGCTGTGTCCGCTGATGGCATCGGAGCAGGTCGGCTTGCTGATCTGGAGTCCGCTGGCCGGGGGCTTCCTCAGCGGCAAGTTCTCACGGGACCACAAGGGACCTGACGGCGCGCGGCGGACGAATTTCAATTTTCCGCCGGTCGACGAAACGCGCGCCTATGTCGTATTGGACGCGCTGGCCGGAGTGGCGCAGGCGCACGAGGTGTCGGTCGCACGGGTGGCCCTCGCCTGGCTGCTTCACCAGCGCGTTACCACCAGCGTGATCATCGGCGCGCGTAACGAAGCGCAGCTGGGTGACAACCTGGAGGCGTCCGCGCTCAAGCTCAATGCGTCGCAGTTGGACCGTTTGGACAAGGCCAGCGCGCTGCCGCCCGAGTACCCGGGCTGGATGATCGCGATGCAGGCCCGCGATCGATTGGAAGGGCTGTCTTCGGAACAGCGCTTTGCCAAGGTGACCTAGGCGGCGCCGCTGCAAAGCACATCGACGGGCGATTCAAGCGCCTCAGTGTTCCGTGTGACGCAGTGGAATGGGTGAGCTTGCCTTTTGCGTACGTGACCGGCGGACAAGATGATTGCCGCGCCCC
>JANLSI010000154.1:0-5531 GCA_031362345.1 Pseudomonadota bacterium | reverse complement strand
GTAGTGCCGACTTTTCGCTTAAGCGATTGATCCTGCTATATGCCTACCTCGATTCTGCGCAAGTTGGGCTAGTTCACGCTTGACACCAAGTTTCACAATCTCGGCGTGCACTGGGCCCGGATCGCCGTCACCCGCACGCGCATCGCGCCGGTCACTGATCATTCCCTCGCCGACACGGCTCGCGATTGAGCATCACTTGAAAAGAGAAAATCCCGGTGCACCGAGGCGGCGCGCGAAGCGTGCCTGCCCGATGCCCGGGATTCGAGTGCGCTATGCGTGTTTAAGCGTGCTTGCGATGCAGCCCCATGAGGCCTACCAGCGCCGGTGCCAGCATCCAGGCTGCGCCTGGTACCGGCACGGCTTGGATGCCGTACTGCAGGTGATCGATTTCCCAGTCCGGTGAACCGTTCAAGCTAGTAATGGAGATACTGGAAATGCCGCCGGTGAAGATTGCGCCGAAGAAGCGGTCTTCTGCTGAGGCACCGCTGATGTCGCCATCGCCCAGGTCGTCGAAAAGAACGCCGCCCAGCGACACGCCGTTGGCGTCGAAAGCGCGCACCGCGATGCTATCGACGCCGAAGGGCGCGCCCGGTCCGTTGCTACCGATGTCGGTCCAGACGATACCGACATGGGTAGGCAGCTGACCGAGGTCAGCCGCAATAAAAGAGAAGGAGATGCTGCTCGCACCTCCCGAATAAAAGGAATGGCCAGCGTTGCCGTTGCCGTCCAGTACGCCGTCATCACCGTCAACTGAATCGGTGGCGCCGCCGGGACCCGCGACGTAACCCACACTGACGTTCGCGCCGGGGGTGTTCAGGTCACCGTCCTCAAAGGTCTCGAGATAAAAATTGGGATTGCCGTTAGCCACTGCGAAGAACGGGCTATCGGAGAACTGGGAATAGGGTGCGGACGTGATGAAGGTCGCGACGGCCGCATGGGCCTGGCTTGCCATGCCGCTTGCCAGTGCAGCGGTAATGAGAGCGCTCTTGAGTTTCATTTTTTTGATCCGTGCGTGAACTTAGTCAAGATAGTAACCGGCCATAGCGGCGGCGGGTATCTGTGATCTGCCCCAAAATCAGCGAAGCCATTCGCAGATGCGCCGCCGGTCAGGGACGCGGCGTTGGCCCCGCCGCCTGGCCTGCGAGCAGGCAGGCGTTCATGTAAGCCATGACACTCTCGCTAGTCGCGACCTTGGCGCGAGCCTCGTCGGCGCAACGCTTGCTGCGCACTAGGCGCGCCTGACCCGACAACGCCTCGGGACTCGCCAGCGGTGCCACGACCGTGGCAGCCGTTGGCTTGCTCACCGTGCACTGTTCTATGAAGGCCTTGCGCTCTTGCCCGTGCTTATCACCGGCCATGACATTGCAGGCGGCGCGACGGCGCGGCTCGCTATTGTGGGGTGCCGCTGGAATGGGAGAGGAATTGACGGCCGCCGACGCCGGCCCGTTGCTGGCGGCCAGACAGGCGTCGAGGAACGCCAGACGTTCGTCGCCTGGCTGGCGCTTGGCCTGAGCAATGCAGGCGGATTTGCGCTGCGCGAGTTTGGTCGCGGTGTTCGGCGTGAGGGTGCGGCCTGCCAAACAGTCCTTCAGATACTGGGTGCGCTGCTCGCCATGCATATTCTTGCTCGCCGTCGCACAGCCGAGGATGCGTTCCTGGGGCGGCAGGCCCATGCTGGGCGTGGGGGCGGCGACCGCTGGCGCCAGCATTTGCGGCGCGCCGGTGTCACCCGCTGCGCGGGCGTGGGCGGCCAGGCATTCATTCATGAAGGCTTCGCGCGGAGCACCTTTGCGATCACCGGCCTCGCCTATGCAATCGGCGAGACGAGTGAGGCGTGCGGTGGCCGAATTATCGATCGCCTGGGCTGGCGACAGGCAGAGCGCGAGTAGTAATAAGCCTGCGCAGAGGCGGCAGCTCACGCCAGGGCGCCCACGCAAAGCGCGGATGGAGCGCGCCCTTCAGGCGGCCGAGCGGGTGGCGGCATCGGTGTCACGGCTTGCCCCCAGTGCCACGTCGATCGCAGCGGCCGGCGCAAATTCCAGCACCCCATCCTCGATCGCTGCCTCGCGGAGGCTCTGCTTGTCGAGCGTGTAGTTCTGGGTGTTGCGCCATGGGTCACGATCCCCCTGCCGGGGAAACAGATGCAGAGCGCGGCGCATATAGCCGGGTGAGAAGTCTGCAATCATCGGCCGCTCTGCCATGCCCCGATCAGTTGCACGCAAGCGCGGCGTGCAGCGCACTGCCCCGAGTTCAGTCATACGGTTCACCAAGCGGCAGACGTATTGCGCCACCAGCTCTGACCGCAGCGTCCACGAGGCATTGATGTAGCCGATGGTGTAGATGAGATTGGGCACATCGGAGAACATCATGCCCTTGTAGGAATAAGTCTCGGGGAACAACACCGGCTGGCCATCGACGCTGTAATTCGCGCCGCCCAGCACTTCGAGTTCGAGAACGGTGGCCTTGACGATAATGTCGGCCGCAATTTCGTCGCCGGATTTCAGCTTGACGCCGGTGGCGGTGAAGCACTCGATTTCATCGGTCACAACCTCGGCCTTGCCGCCACGGATAGCCTTGAACAAATCAGCATCGGGTACCAGGCACAAGCGCTGATCCCAGGGCATATATTTCGGCGAGAAGTGTTTCTCGACATCGTAATCCGCGTCGAGTTGCTTCTTCACCATGTTGATCAGCCGCGCGCGCATCTTGTGCGGCTGCGTACGGGTCTGCTGGTAGATGTAGCGCTGGAACCAGACGTTCTTGGCGCGTATGAGTCTGTAGGCCAGCTGCTCCGGCAGGATTGCGCGCAGGAAAGTCGCGATCGGATCCTTGGCCGGCAAGGACACCACATAGGTCGGCGAGCGTTGCAGCATGGTGACTTTGGCCGCGCGTTGCGCGATGGCGGGCACCAGGGTCATGGCGGTCGCACCGCTGCCGACGATCACAACGCGCTTGCCGCGATAGTCGAGATCCTGCGGCCAAAACTGGGGATGGACGATGCGGCCGCTGAAGTCGGCGCTGCCAGCGAATTCCGGCCTGTGGCCGTGGGCATAGTTGTAATAGCCGCTGCACACGAACAGCACGTTGCACGACAGACGCGCATGCTCGCCGGCGCCGCGTGCGCACTCGACAGTCCAGCGCGCGTCGTCGCTGGACCAGCTCGCCGCCTTCATGCGGTGACCGAAGCGGATGTGCTTATCGATGCCGCGCTCGCGGGCCGCCTCCTGTACATACGCTAAGATCGACGGACCGTCGGCGATGGCCTTGGGCTCCAGCCACGGCTTGGAGTCATAGCCCATGGTGTACATGTCGCTGTCGGAGCGAACGCCCGGATAGCGGAATAGATCCCAGGTACCACCGATCCCATCGCGGCCTTCGAGGATGGCGAAGGTCTTGCCCGGACAGTTGTCCTGCAATTGCCGCGCTGCGCCGATGCCGGACAAGCCGGCACCGACGATGATGACATCGAAATGCTCCATGCTGCGCGCCGGCGCGCTTGCCCCCTATTCCAAGTCCAGTCCGTCGAGTTTGCCCTGCTTGCGCCATTCACCGAGCATCGCGTAGAACTGCACGGCGCCTTCGTATTGCTCTTCGAAGAAGCCCTTGTTGTTTTTGCCCTCACCGACATGGCCCTCGGCGTTGTAGTAGCCGGGCGTACAGTTGGCGAGGTAGTCGGACATCATGCTCGGCTTGCGCACGGTGTCGAGCCAAGCGGACTCGGCCTGGACGCTGGCTTCCACACACTGTTTGCCACGCGCTTGCACTTCCTTGACGACGTAGGCGATGTGGGTGGCCTGATTGTCGAGCATGTAGGTGAAGTTCGGCGCCAGACCAGTTTGCGTGAGGCCCATGTGGTAGAGGTTGGGGAAACCATGGCTGTGGAAGCCATGGAAGGTGCGCATGCCCTCGCCCCAGTAATCCGCCAGCGACTGGCCATTCTTGCCATAGACCTCGAACTCCGCACGCCGCGTGTAGGCGGTGCCGACTTCGAAGCCGGTCGCGAAAATCAGGCAGTCGAGTTCGTATTCGACGCCACCCACCACCACACCGGTCTCGGTCACGCGCTCGACACCCTTGCCCTCGGTGTCGACCAGGGTCACGTTCGAGCGGTTGAAGGCCGGCAGGAATTCGTCGTTGAAGGTCGGGCGCTTGCACCACTGGCGATACCAGGGCTGCAATTTCTCCGCGATCGCCGGGTCCGAGACCGTGCTGACGACGCGCTCGCGAATATTGTTCATCTTCTGGTAGTCAGCGACTTCCGCCATGAAGGTGATGTCTTCGATAGTCATGGTCTCGCTCGGTGTCATCGACAACAGCTTCGACAGCGCCTTGAACAAATCGGTCCAGCGATCGCCGACCAGATCCTCGTCCTGGGGAATGCCGCTCAGGATGGCGACGAAATTGTGATTGCGTTCGGCATGCCAGCCGGCTTTCAGGCTCTTCGCCCAGTTCGGATCGGTCGGCCTGTTTCCACGCTCGTCGATGGCCGACGGTGTGCGCTGGAAGACCGTCAGGTGCTTGGCGTCCTTCGCCACATAAGACACGCACTGGATGCCGGTCGCGCCGGTGCCAATGATGCCGACGCGCTTGTCGCCGAGTTTGTCCATACCACCTGAGGAATTGCCGCCACAATAGTCGTAGTCCCAGCGACTGGTGTGGAAGGTGTGACCTTTGAATTTTTCAATGCCCGGAATGCCCGGCAGCTTGGGTCGGTTCAAAGGCCCGCTCGACATGATCACGTGGCGAGCCTTGAACAGATCCCCACGATCGGTGGTGATGTGCCAGCGCTTGTCGCCGTCATGCCAGCGCACCGTTTGCACTTGTGTCTGAAAGCAGGTGCGGGGGTAGAGCTCGAAATGCTGGCCGATGCGGCGCGCGTGTTCGAGGATCTCCGGCGCGTAGGAATATTTTTCCTTGGGGATGTAATTGGTTTCTTCCAGCAGTGGCATGTAAACATAGGATTCGATATCGCACTGCGCACCCGGATAGCGGTTCCAGTACCAGGTGCCGCCGAAGTCGCCGGCCTTCTCAAGTATGCGGAAATCCTTGATGCCGGCTTGGATCAAACGCGCGGCCGCGAGCTGACCGCCAAAGCCGCCGCCCACAATCACGACCTCGACGGTCTCGCTCAAGGGCTCGCGTATCAGCACCTGGTCGATATAGGGGTCGTCGTTGAAATGCTCAAGCTCGCCCGCCATTTCGCGGTATTGCAGGTTGCCTTCCTCGCGCAGCCGACGGGCGCGCTCGTCGGCATATTTGCGCCGCAACTCAAGTGGATCGAAGCCCAGTTCCTCGGCGGTGGGCAGTTTAAAAGCGGCGGTCTGGGCCTGCGGACTAGTAGCCATGATGCATTCTCCCCGGCAAAACATGGTGGGTGGTGACAGCCACTGTATTACGGGCACCACGCGGCGCGCCAGCACCGCAAGTGCAGCACCATCGCCACCGCCAACGGCCGTGCGCGTTCGTGACGGACGACGTTTAGCCGGGTAGACGGGCGCTAACGCGGATCTCGACCAGACCACCCGGGATCG
>JANLSI010000127.1:0-5258 GCA_031362345.1 Pseudomonadota bacterium | reverse complement strand
CCGCCGGCAGGATGATGGCGATGATCAGCGTCAAGCGCAGATCACGCAGGAACACCAACAGCACGATGCCGGCCAGCACGGCCCCGATCAGGATCGCGTCGCGCACGCTACTGGCCGCAGCAAGCACCAGCTCCGACTGATCGTAGAAGGTGTCAATCTTGATGTCGGCGGGTACCTCAGCCGCGAACTGGGCGAGCTTGTCACGCACCGCCTGCGTGAGCGCCGGGGCGTTGGCGCCGCGACTCTGGCGAATGTTCAGCAGCACCGCGTCACGGCCGCCCGCGGTGACGCGCGTCCAGCTCGGTGCCCTAGCGTCGCGGATCTCGGCGATGTCCTTTAATTGGATCACGCCGCGCGGACCGGACTTGATCACGGTGCGTCCAATATCGTCGCGATTGGCCAGGCGGTTGTCGGCCAGCGTCAAATACAGTCGATGTCGATCTTCAAGGCGACCGACCGCAGTGACGACGTTATTGGCGGCCAGCGCCGTTGCGACATCTTGCGGCGCGAGTCCGGCTGCCTGCGAGCGCGCCACATCGACCAAGACCTGGAATTCTCCGAGCTCGCCGCCCAGCACTTCGACCTGAGCAACTCCCGGCACCGAGGTCAGCAGCGGGCGCAGGCGGTAGTAAGCGAAGTCGCGCAGCGCGACCAGGTCTCTGGTCTGTGAAGTGAGTGCCAGACCCAGCACCGGAAAGACGGTCGGATCCATGCGTCGCACCTCTTGGCGCGTTCCTACAGGCAGATCCGGCAGTATGCGGTTGATAGCAGATTCGACCTGCAGCTGCGCGGCAACCATGTCGTTGCCCCAGGCGAAGTTGACGGATATCTCTGCCGCACCCCGCGAGCTGGTCGAGCGCAGGCCAAGCACGTCCGGCACGCCCCGCAGCGCCTGTTCTAGCGGTCGGGTGACGTCGACCACCATGCGCTCGACCGGCCGGTCACCCGCGTCCACGCTGACCACCACGCGCGGGAAGTCAATGGTCGGAAATAAGCCGACCGGCAGTTTCAAGGCGGCAAACAACCCGCCAAAGGTCGCGGCAGTCAGCAAGAACAGCACCGATCGCTGGTGCCTCTCCAGCCAAGCGATCACTGCTGCGCGCGCTCATCGCTGGCGCTAGTGTGCAGCGGCGCCGCCGCAGCCTGGGTGCGAATCAACATGCCGTCTTCGAGCGCGGCGTTGCCCGCGACAATCAGCGCCTCACCGGCGGCGAGACCCGTAGCGATCTCGACCACCTCGCCGTCCTGCACGCCGGTCTTGATCTCGCGCCGCTGCGCGTGATCGCCGTCGGCCACGAACAGATAGGCTTGCTCGCCCGCGTAGAGCAATGCGCTACGCGGCGCGGTGACCGCGTCCAGGTGTTGCGCGACCACGATCTCTGCCCGCAACACAGCGCCGGGTAACAGCCCACTGCGGGGCGGTAGGTGCACCAACGCGGCGGTGAGACGGGTCAGTGGATCGATGCGGTGGTCGGTGCTGGAGACCACCGCTGTCACCGTTACAGCCTCGGGCGCGAGCGGCGCCAAGTGGACCGCCTGGCCGGCAGCCACCCGATTCGCATCCTGTGGCTCGATGCCAAGGCGCACCTGTAGCGCGTCCGGCACGGCAATTCGAACCGCAACTGCACCCGGCGCAAGCACTTCACCGGGCTGCACCGTCAATAGGTCAACGATACCGTCGCGCGATGCCCGCACTGTCAGCAGCTCAGCGGGACCGACCCGCGCGCCGAGACTGTCGCGCATGGCAGCGGCCGTAGCGGCGGCATTCGCCGCTGTCAGTAGATCGGATTCGGTGGCAAGTCCTGCGCGGCGCAGGCGTGCCATACGCTCGCGCTCAGCAAGCGCGAGATCGGCGTCACGCCGGGCCTTGCCTAAGTCCAGTTGGGTGAGAGGACTGGGCACCAAGCGCAACAGTGCTTGGCCACGTTTAACTTCGTCACCCACGGTCACGAGCAACTGGGACACCTGCGATTCCACTTGTACCGCGACCGTGACTGCATCGGCCGCCGAAAACTCGGTCGTACCGTACACACGCAGCGTCTCATGCAAGGTTTGTCGCAACGCAGGCTGTATTTCCACCAGCGCAACCGGCCTCGCCGGTGGCCCATCGGAGCCGCTGTCGCGACAGCTACAGCCAGCAACACTTAACGCGACCGTGCTTAGGATTAAGGCAATCGAGATTACATTCATGGCGTCAAATTCGATTCTGAAAATGAGCGTCCCACCGCCAGGGCCAACGCCAAGCGCTGCTCGGCGCAGGCTTGATCGAGCGCCAGCAACACAAGACGCTTATCGACCGCACCGGCACGTGCCGATTCGGCCAGCGGCAAGCTCACGTCGCCGCGCGCTGCGGCAGACTCGAGACCCGTGGCGAACCGTTCGATGTCGGGCAACTGCTTGGCCAACGCCGTACGCGAAGCTTCGTCGCGTTTCAGCGCGGCGATCAGCGCCGCAATATCGGCGCGGGTCTGGTGTAGACGCGCCAAATATTCGCTGCGTAGACGCTCCCGATTCGCTTCCGCAGTGGCGATTGCGCCGCGATTGCGATTCCACAGCGGCAAATCGAGCGTCACTGCCGGACCAAAGGTTTTCACCTTGCTGGTATCGCGCGTGCCCGTGAGGGTGATCGCGAGTCGCGGATATTGGCCTAACACGGCACGGTGCAAAGCGGCCTGTTGGCTGTCGTAGCCGGCGGCGAAAGCCTGCAGATCAAGCCTGGCACTGCGCGCCGCGTCGAACAGAACGGCGGGATCGGGTGATAGCCATGGCGGTAGCGCTGGCGCTGCAGCAAGGAGCAGTGGCTCCGCAGGCGACATGCCCAGCAGGCGGTTGAGCTCCAGTCGCGTGGTATCTGCTTCACGCTCAGCAAGCAGCGCGCGAGCGTTGGCGTCGGCGGCGGCAATGCGTCGTGCCTCAACCTCGTCACCCTTGAGGTCGCCGCGCGCCGCGACGCTCAGCGTGCGTCGCAGTCCGGCATCGGCGGCTGCGGACGCCGTGCGCGAAAGCTGAGCCGCTAAACGCTGACGGGGCAGTCGAATTGCGAGCAGCTGCGCTTGGCCGGCCACCGTCCATTCCTGCCAGGCGATATCGAGCCGCACTTGCTCGGCAGCGGCACCCGCCACCTGACGTTCGACCCGCCTGGTGGCCAGCGCACCCAACAGATCCAGCGTCAAGCCACCGGTGAAAGCGCTAGATAACCCCTGACCGCTCGGCGCCAGCAGACTGTCGAAGCCCAGGCTCAGCTGCGGGTCTGGCAGTAGACCCGCCGCAAACACCTGTGCATCGGCTAGCTGCTGCTGCGTGCGCAGACTACGCAGATCCGGGTTGGCTAGCACCGCAATGACGGCGATTTCGCCAGCATCCAGTGGCTGTGCAAAATCTATCGCCTGTGGAGCAAGACGCGGATGCACCAGTTGTGTCGCCTGGCGCGCGAGTGCGGCGCGATCCGGCGCAGCGAGCACGGCGTTGACGTCCGCGCCATCGAGCGGCTGCGGCGTATAGACGGCACAGGCGCCGAGCGTCAGCGTCGCTAACAGCAATCCGGCGTACCCCACCGTTGGTGAAAACCTTAGACCCATAGGGAAGGAGTCATCGCCACCTCATATAGCGGAAAGCGCGCGCGGAGCAACCGCACTCGCGCAAAAAAGTCACGGCGATCGGCACGGCTTTCGCGCAGCACACCATCACCCATCTGCTCGGTGACGCCACACACCACGGTCGCCGAGGTCGCCTTGGGGCGCAATTGTAAGTCATGCGCCCCAGCCGACGCTTGATCGCATCGACCAGTACGAGCAACACCGGCGACTGCCGGCCACGCGTGACTGCGAACATTTCGAGAACCTTGACGCCAAGAAAAGCTATGAAACCGACCTGACAGCGTTTGACCGCAAAACGAATAGTGCTCGCGCTAGAGTTAAAGAACGCTTAAGCAGATCCGCACTTCGTTCTCACGCGCCCGGCCTGCGGCTGGCGGGCGAAGGGCCAGCAAGCGTGGCTACGTGCCCGTGGTCAAATGGACACGGTGGCCGACTTGTGGTCTTAAGTCGTCTTTAATGCGGGACACCGTATCCTTCGACTAGCGGTCGCGTCGAAAACAGCGCCGTGGAGAGCAATCGGAAACGTACAGAGGAGATTCGGGCAGATGAATTCACACCGCACAATTCAGATTTCATTGGTGGCGACCGCGCTGCTAGGCGCAACGGTGTTCACCGCCATGGCAGGCACACCCCACGATGAGTTGCCGGCGATAAACGCCGCCCTTGCGACCTCGCGGATCTCTTTGTCGCAAGCCACCCTGCTCGCGGAGGCCGCTGGCTCCGGCAAAGCCGTCCACGCCAAACTTAGCACTGACCCCGCCAGAGCGGCTTACGACGTCGAAGTTCTCACTGGCGAATCCCTGCTTAACATTAAGATCGATAGCCGCACAGGGGCGCTGATATCATCCTCTCGAGATACGCCAGACCGCGATGCGGATGACGCCAACGACGACGAGCAAACAGATTAGTCGCAACTCGCGATGGCGAGCCAGGCGAGTATGGCGTCAGCCGCTGCGCGCTAGCCGGCGCTACGCCGCGGTGTGCAACTTCGAAACCGTAAGCGATCAGGCGGTGCAGCATGCGGGTATTGTTGGTCGAAGATGACCCGATGATCGGCAAGGCCGTGCAACGGGGCATGCATCTTGCCGGATGCAGCATAGACTGGGTCCGGACCGGACCGGCTGCAGAGTTAGCCATTAGCAACGACGTTTATGCGGCCGTCATTCTCGACCTGGGATTACCTGGCAAAGGTGGATTGGAGATCCTGAAGGCGATTCGAGAGCGTGGCAACCAAACACCGGTTTTGATCGCCACCGCGCGCGACGCGATCGAAGACCGCATCACCGGCTTGAATCTGGGTGCCGATGACTACCTTGTGAAGCCGTTCGATCTCCCCGAGTTGCTCGCGCGGCTGCGCGCGATCATCCGCCGCAGCGCGAGCGAGGCACGCTCGGTGATCGAGATTGGCGATGTGACGGTGGACATCGCTGCGCGCACCGTTTCGCAAAGGAGGAAACCTGTCGTGCTCACCGCGCGCGAGTATTCGCTCGTCGAGTTCCTCGCGCTGCACCGGGGCGAAGTCGTCACGCGCACACAGCTCTACGAGCATCTCTTCGATGAGAACGACGACTCGCTCTCGAACCTGCTCGATGTCCACGTCTCGAACGTCCGCAAAAAACTCGGCCACGACTTCATCGCCACGCGGCGCGGCCACGGCTACTG
>JANLSI010000125.1:0-1852 GCA_031362345.1 Pseudomonadota bacterium | reverse complement strand
CTTCTCCTCGCCGGGTGTGCCAGAAAGTGTGCTAATCACAGCACGAATTCTGGACACATTGCCGGCGTACTCCGCCAGATGCTCCGCCGACAGATGCGCGTAGCGTTGAACCATCGAGAAGCAGGCCCAGCCCCCAAGCTCTTGCAGCACGTGTAACGGCGTACCGTTCTGCACGTGCCACGAAGCCCAGGTGTGCCGCAGGTCATGCCATCGAAATGACTCGATGCCGACCTCCTTCAGTGCGCGTCGCCAGGCACGGGTATTGGCCTTATCAATCGGCCGCCCCTGCCAGGTGAACACACGCTTATCGTGCTTACCCGCTTCCTGCCTCAACACCCCCACCGCGGCGTTGTTCAGCGGCACGCCTATCGGCTTTTTCGCCTTGGCCTGGTCAGGGTGGATCCACGCCATGCGGCGAGTCAGATCAACCTGCGACCACTCAAGACGCGTCACATTCTTCTCGCGCAGCCCCGTGGCCGAAGCGCACCAGCGCGGCCTGGTGGGGCGGCAGCACGCTCAACAACCGCTCAGCTTCCTCACGTTTCAGCCAACGGATCCGGCGCACAGGATTGGGTTGTAGTCGGATCGCAGGAACGCGATCTATCCATTCCCAATCCAGTTGCGCCCGACGCAAGATCACCCGAATGATCTCCAGCAACCGATTGCTGGTCGCCACCGCCACGCCTTCAGCGCGTCGTGTGGCCACAATCTTATCGAGCAAGGTCCGGTCGATTGCATCGAGGTGCACGTCATAGAGAAAACGATGGACCCATCGCAGAGGGATATTCGAGTCCTCCAGACTCGCGTGCGCCGCCGATTCAATCACCCACCGCTCTACCGCTTCTTGCCAGCGGGAGCGCGGACGCTCACCTAACTTGTGCTGTCGCCAGAGTGCCGCGCGCTTTTGATCTTCGTACTCTTGCGCGGCGCGTCGGTCGGCAGTCCCAGCAGACTCGCGTATCTGCTCGCCGTTGGGCGCCGTGAATCGCACCCACCAGTAACTCGACTTCTTTCGCCTAAAAAGTGCCATAAGGTCGCCTCCTTCGTGCTCCCTTGCGGCACCTGCCGAGATGAACCGTACAGCGACCGTAAGTACTCGGCAAGATCGGCTTCCAGGAAGCACCAGAGCTTGCCGGGCTTGGCGCCGGGCAGGCGGCCCGCCTTCGCCAGGCGGCGCACGGTCTGAGGGTGCATCTTCAAGAATTTGGCCGTTCCTTGAGGTCCAGGGTGTTCATTTCGAGGGGAGCTATTCCTTGGTCAATCTCGTTTGTGGGTGAGAGTTACCGCCCGAGGTAGAGGAAATGTGCTGAAGCACATTTCGTGTATTTGTCGCGCTAAATAGTTATGCGCTGTTGGGATCGGAAGTCGTTTGATATCAGGGTATTGGGGTTGGGATACAGCACATAAAGTTTCATGATTTTCCTGCGGGCGGCCACCCCGGTCGCCGCTTTTGAGGAGATCGATCATGGAATCAGTGCATCCAAACGCATCCACACTTTCGCTTAATGAACTGGTTGAAGGAGCGCTCAAAGAACTGCAGCGACTCAACTACAGCCGACGGTCAGTCCGGAGGTACCGAACGGCGTGGCATCAGCTCATTTCATTCGCCCAGACGACGGCTCTTCGTGAAAATTACTCGGACGAGCTTGGCGCGCGCTTCGTCATGGCGATGCGGCTTAAACGAGGCGAGCGCGCCAAGCCGGACGAGGGATGGCGACGCCATGTCCAGTTTCTGGTGCGGGTACTTGCAACGTTCGTCCGGGACGGCCACATAGAACGCTCCAAGATCGACCTGCGCCAAATCTGCATTCCAGAGTCGATGCGCAAGACGTTGAGTGACTACGAGCACTAT
>JANLSI010000106.1:0-2271 GCA_031362345.1 Pseudomonadota bacterium | reverse complement strand
CCGGCGGCACGCTGTTGAACAACTGCAATTCCTGGTACCTCGGTGCCAACGTGCCGGGCAAGCCACGTGTGTTCATGCCCTATCTGGGCTTCCCTGCCTATGCCGAGAAATGCAGGCAGGTGGTGGCCAATGGTTACGAAGGCTTCAAGCTCGACGTCGCCTGAGTCTGCGCATGGACGTGGCACAGCGCGACCGCGCGCGGCCGCGCTCGCACGCCCCTGGACAGCGCCAGCGCAGTTGCTCGCTGTTAGGCCGCCAGCCCATAGAGCTCCATGACGTTGTTGCGACAAATGTCGGCGCACTGTTGCGCCGTCAGATGCACGCACTGCTCGGCGAGCACCGCTTGCGAGTGCGGCCAGGTCGAGTCGGAATGGGGGAAGTCGTTGGCCCACATCAGCCGTTTGCTGTTGACCATGTCGGCGGTGCGAAACGCGACGTAGTCATCCTGGAAGGTCATGTAGATGTGTTCCTTGAAATACTCGCTCGGCATTTTTTGCAGTTCGGGACATTTCATCCAATAGCGATGGCGCTCATAGGCGTGGTCCATGCGATACATGAAATGCGGTGCCCAGCCGGCGTCGGCTTCCACGCATACCACCTTCAAGCTGGGATTGCGCTCGAATACGCCGGAAAATACCAGCATGCCCATGATGTCCTGACAGCCGCGGATAATGGCCATAAACATATTGATGCGCGGCCCGCGGTTGGCTGTGCCGAAGGCGTCGCTCTTGCCGGTAAGGATATGGAAGGACAGCGGTAGCCGCAGGTCAATGGCGGTCTGCCAGAAGCGGTCGTATTCGCGCGAGTCGTAATCGAGATAGGCCGGCACGCCGCTCATCATGACGCCAGCGAAGCCCTGGCGTTTAATCTCCTGGAGGTCTTCAATCGCCTCGTCGATGGAGCTCATGGCGATCTGCGCGAGCGGAATGATGCGTGCACGATCTTCCGAGGCGTAGTCCAGCAGCCAGCGGTTATAGGCCTTCATGCAGGCGCGCTTGTAAGCGAAATCTGGATGGTTGCACAGCATCATACCGACGCTGGGGTAGATGACTTCGGCGGCAATGTGATCGCGCTCTTGATCGGCGACGCGATATTTAGCGTCCCAGCCACTGCGATGCAGCGTGTCAAAGCGTGCGCCTGACAGCGTGAGCTCGGCGGGTGCCTTGCCGGCCGCCGCTACCAGGCCCATCGGGATCGGATCGTTCATGCCGTTGATCACATAGATATCGCCGACGCCTTCCTTGTAGACGATGTGGGGTGCGATGTCGCGATACTTGGGCTCGATATAGTCGATGTAGCAATTGGGCGGCTCAGTAATATGTGAGTCGGCCGAAATCGGTCGAAGATCCATGGCGTTCTCCCCTGTGCGGTGACGGCCGTGATGTGGCTATGGCGGTATTAGAGGAATAACTTGAGGGCGATTGCAAGGTCACGGCGCGGCCGACTATTTGAAATACTTCATGAAGTCCGGCTCACGTTTTTCGTTGAGGGCGTTCACCCCTTCCTGGGATTCCTCGGTGTTGTAGTACAGGCGCAGCGCCTGCATGGCGAGCTGACCCATGCCACGGATGGATTCGGTGTCGGCATTGAAGCTTTTCTTGGCCAGCGCAATCGCGGTTGGGCTGCGCTTGTTCAGCTCTTCGCACCAGCGCAGCACTTCGGCATCGAGTTCCGCATCCGGCACCACGGCATTGATCAGGCCCATCTCCAGTGCTTCTGTGGCGCTGTAGCGTTTGCACATATACCAGAGCTCGCGGGCCTTCTTTTCGCCGACGACGCGCGCCAGATAAGCGGTGCCGAAGCCGGGGTCGACCGAGCCCATCTTGGGACCGACTTGGCCGAAGATGGCATTGTCCGAGGCGATCGTCATATCGCACAGGGTGGCGAAGACGTTGCCACCCCCGATGGCGTAGCCGCGCACCTTGGCGATGACCGGCTTGGGCACGTCGCGGATCACCGAATGCAGTTCCTCGACCGGCATGCCGACCGCGCCGCGCGCGTCGTTGTCGCCGTACTGGCCGCCGGCATGATCGGACTGATCGCCGCCGGTACAGAACGCTTTACTCCCGGCGCCTGTGAACACAATCGAACCGATGTCACGATCCCAGCCGGCCTGCTGAAAAGCGTCCAGCAGCTCGACTACGGTACGCGGGCGGAAAGCATTATATTTCTGCAGGCCGGCTGGGATCGTGACATCGGTTCGATTGTGTTCACAGGCGCCGGGAGTAAAGCGTTCTGTACCGGCGGCGATCAGTCCGATCATGCCGGCGG
>JANLSI010000086.1:0-3831 GCA_031362345.1 Pseudomonadota bacterium | reverse complement strand
TTCTTGTAGGCGCTGCCGGTATGGGTTGCCGGCGCGGACCAGCTCACCGACAGCAGGATTTCGTCGTCGCGACGCGCGGTCTCTAGCGGGCCGAGCAGGAATTCGTCGGCCACCAGGCTGCGTTTCGTGCCGTCGGCAGAGAGTAGATTGAGTGTGCCGCCCAGGGCCAACACCACCGTCGGTGTACAGGCGGCGACATAGTTCCAGCACAGGCTGCCGCCGATGGTGCCGCGATTGCGTACCTGGCGATCGCCGACATGGGCGGCCGCATCCCTGAGGGCCGCGAAGGCACCGCTCAGACGCTCATCGCGGACGATATCGACATAGCGGGTCATGGCGCCGATGGTGAGCGTGCCGTTGCTGCGATCGACACCCTTCAACTCGGCGATGCTCTGCAGATCGACGATGCACTGTGGGCGCAGCATGCGCGACTTGATGGCCTGCATGGCGCTCTGGCCGCCGGCTAGAAAGATGGCCTCGCCGGCGTCATAGCGCGCGACTGCGGCGAGTGCCTCGGCAACGGTGCGCGGACGCACGTATTCTTGAATCCTGGCCGGAAACATAGACCTCCCCCGAGCATGACGATGCGGTGGCGTGGACCGCGCGAGGCCCGGATTGTAGCACCGCCTTTGCTGCCAACCACCAGTCTCCCACGCTTGCCCGCAAGGCGCGTGCGACCCTCTAATACGCGTCACTCGCAGCGCCATTCGCGCGCAGCGGGACACCACGCACAAGCCGGGAGTAGCAGCCGTGAAATTCAGCATCGAGTGTGTAGTCGACGCCGCTAATCATCTTGGCGAGGGGCCGGTGTGGGATGTCGAACAGGGCGCACTGTATTGGGTGGACGGTACCGGCCGGCGGGTGGGTAATCCGTCCTTGTGGCGGCTCGACCCGCGCAGCGGCGCGACCCGCCATTGGTCGTTAGCCCATGACGTCGGCGCGATGGCCTTGCGCCGCGACGGCAACGCGGTGCTGGCGTTGGACGACGGTTTCTACTTCTTTGATTTCAACAGTGGCGCGCTGGAACGTCTCCACGCCATCGACGCAGAGCAGCCGCGCAGCCGCTTGAACGACGGCAAAGTCGACCGTCAGGGACGCTTCTTCGCAGGTGGCATGGACGACAAGGAGGAACTCGGGATCTGCGGTCTATGGCGACTTGATCCCGATCTCAGTGTTACCTGTGTCGAGCAGGGCATCATCTGCGCCAATGGTCCATGCTGGAGCCCAGACGATCGCACGTTTTATTTCGCCGACACCTTTGCGCAGGAAATGTGGGCCTACGACTACGATCTCGCCCATGGCACGCTCGCTAACCGGCGGCCATTCGCCCGTAGCACCGAGGAGGTCGGTTTCTTCGACGGCAGTACGGTCGACGCCGAAGGCTGTGTTTGGAATGCGATGGTGATTGGTGGCGAGCTGATCCGCTATACGCCCGACGGCAAAGTGGAACGGCGTATCGGCATGCCGGTCAAGAATGTCACCAGCCTGTGTTTTGGCGGCGAGAATCTCGACGAGATTTATGTAACGTCGATGGCGCGGGTCAGCCATCCCGCCACTCACGCCCATTTCGCGAGCCAAGTACAGCCGCAGTTCGGCGCCGGCAGTCTGTTCCGCATTCGCGGCCTCGGTATACGGGGGTGTGCCGAGCCGCGTTTCGGCGCTTGAGGCAGACCGCGATTCAGGCGCGGGCTTGCAGCGCGCGTTTGACTGCGGCGGCGAACAGATCAACGTCTTCGGCCGTGGTGTCGAAAGACGTCACCCAGCGCGCGACGGCATCGCTGTCGCGCCAAGTGTAGAAATAGAAGTCGCGCTGCAGGGCTTCCAGCACCCCACGCGGCAGGCGCGGGAACAGCATATTGGTCTCGACCGGGCATACGAACTCGAGGCCAGCGACATTGTCGAGGGCGGCCGCCAGGCGCCGTGCCATGGCATTGGCGTGACCCGCCAGTTCGCGCCACAAATCATTTTCAAGATAAGCCAGGAACTGCGCCGCGATGAAGCGCATCTTGGAGGCGAGCTGAGTCGCTTGCTTACGCGCATAGGCGGCCTCCAACGCGAGCGCAGGATCGAACACTACCACCGCTTCGGCACCGAGCAGGCCGTTTTTGGTGCCGCCGAAACTCAAGACATCCACACCCACCTCGGCCGACAACGCCGCCAGTGACAGGCCGAGCGCGGCGGCGGCATTGGCATAGCGCGCACCATCGACATGCAGGAATAATTCATGGGCGTGGGCAAAATCGGCCAGCTCACGCATCTCATCGACGCTGTAGAGCGCGCCCCACTCGGTAGGTTGAGTGATGGATACGACACGCGGCCGCGCATGGTGCACGCCGCGTGTCGCACTCAGCGCCGGCGCGAGCAAGGCCGGGCTGAGCTTGCCGTCGGTGCTCGCTACGGGCAGCAACTTGCCGCCGCAGAAGTGTTCAACCGCCGCGCACTCGCTATTGAGAATATGCGCGCTATCGGCACACAGGATGGCGTCATAGCGGCGTGTGAGCGTAGCGAGGGCCACGACGTTAGCGCCGGTCCCGCCGAAGGTGAACAGGATCTCGGCCGTGCCGCCGAATGCTGCCCGCAGCGCATCGCTGGCACGCGCCGTCCAGGGATCATTGCCATAGGCGGAAGCATGACCGTGATTGGCCGCGTTGATAGCCGCCAGCACCGCCGCGTGGACACCGGCGCCGTTGTCGCTCGCGAAGCTGCGTGGGCTCATGCCAGGACGGTGGTCAGCGGCGACCAGTTGCGTAGGCGTCGTGCCAGACGCTCCGCAAGATCTTCGTTGTCGAAGTCGGTGGCGGCGCGCTCGCATTGCGCTGGGCTAAGATTTTCGAAGGTGTTGGCGTTGACCACGGCACGCTCGCCGCCCGCATGCGCACAGCGTGCCAAGGTCAGGATACCGCAGCGTCGGCAGACCAGAAAATCGGCGCTTTGCGTGCCGAAACGATAGGGCAGCACGCAGCCGTAGTTGGCGACGGTCAAAGTGATGGGTGCGGCGGGATGGGAGATCCACAGCGCACCGTGGCGGCTGCAATAGTCGCAGCCGCAGGCGCGCAGGGTTAGGGTCGCGGCTGCTGGCCAGTGCAGGTGGTAACTCAGATTGCCGCAATGGCAGCGGCCGTGAATATCCGGTGGAAAATCATTTGGCGGGGAAGCCATGGATGCTGTGTGGCGGCTCGCGCGAGTAGGGCGCAAGGCCCTGGCTCAGTTGCGGCGCACCACGCGCAGCCCAGATTGATCGTTGCCGCGATCGACGCGCAATTTGTCGCGCGCGGAACTGGTCATCCTATCGGGACCGCTGCCGTAGCCGCCGCCGCGCAACACACGCACATTGCAGTCGCCACCTTCGAAAACACTACCGTCAGCGGGCGCGCCTTCGTAGTTGGAATGGAAGCAATCGTAGACCCATTCCTGGGCATTGCCGGCAGTATCGTAAACGCCGAAGGGATTGGGCTTGAAGCGCCCGACGGCGGTCGGCTGCCGCGGATCGAGCCCAGTATCGCAAGCGAAACAATGAGCGTTGCTGCGGCCGACCCCACGACCCCACCAGTAAGGAGTATCGGTGCCGGCACGCGCCACGTACTCCCATTGCGCCTCGCTGGGTAGGCTGTATTCCTTGCCGGTCTGCTGGGACAGCCATTTGGCATAGGCCAGTGCATCGTTCCACGACACGTAGGTGATCGGAATGTCGTTCTGCTCTGCCATCGGACCGAGCTTCGGCATCTTGGTGCCGCTTGCCTGCGCAAATTTGCGGTAGTCGCCAACTGTGATTTCATACACGCCGATGGCGATAGACTTGAGCGTGACCCCATGTTCCGGGCGCTCGTCGGC
>JANLSI010000085.1:0-4205 GCA_031362345.1 Pseudomonadota bacterium | reverse complement strand
AATTTCTGCAAGGCGCTCGGCAACCCGGCCTTGGTCGATGACCCGCGCTTTGTCGATGGCCCGGCGCGCATCGCCAACCGCGAAGCGCTCAACACCCTCATCGAAGCGGCGCTGAGCAAGTACGCCACCGCCATCGAAGCGGCCGAGGATTGGGGCTTCAATTATCATGTACCGATTGCGCCCATTCTGACGGTTGAGCAAGCGGTCAAGCACCCGCACCTGGTCGAACGCGAGACCATCCGCACCGTGCACGACCCAGTGTTTGGCAGCTACCAAGTGCCCGGCATGCCGTTGCGCTTTTCCGAAGGCCCACGCCATCCCGACCTGCGCGCCGCCTACATGGGCGAGCACAATGTCGATGTCTTCACCCAGTACGCGGGTGTCAGCGAGGCGGAAGTGCGCAAGCTTGAGCAGGAGGGAGCGCTGGTCGCCAAGCGCGACCTCTAGCAGCAATCGGACTCAGGGAATTGTCGCGAAGCGATGGGAGAGTGAGGACAGCTGAGCTATGCCGCAGAGTTGAACTGGGCGTCCGTGCCCTTATGGTTGAACAATCACGCCGGGTGAGGACTCTGTCATGCTCGAACTGACTGTCGGTCTCGCGCTGTTCTTCGCTGCCCATAGCTTCACCATGTTCCGCGACGCGCGCGCGTCACTGGTCGCACGCCTCGGCGCGCTGCCCTATCGCGGGCTGTATTCCCTGGTCTCGCTGGCCGGCTTCGCGCTCATTGTGCATGGCTACGGGCAGGCGCCGCGCATCGAGGTGTGGCTGCCGCCGGCCGCATTGCGCCATCTGACCATGCTGCTCATGCTGCCGGTATTCGTGCTGCTGGCGGCCGCCTACATGCCGGGGCATATCAAAGCGCGGGTCAGGAATCCGATGCTCATGGCGCTCAACAGCTGGGCGCTGGCCCATCTACTGAGTAACGGCGATGTCGCCTCGATGCTGCTGTTCGGCGCCTTCCTGTTGTTCGCCATGGTCGACCTCATCGCGGTTAAACGTAGCAACCGCAGCCCGGTGGTGGCGGCACCGCGTGCACTTTTCGACGTGCTCGCGGTGGTGGTCGGTCTGGTGATCTACGGTGGATTCGTGATGGGCCTGCATCGGGCTCTAATCGGCGTGTCGCTGATCGCCGGCTGAGGCCGCCGCCCGGCGGGCTGCGCATAGCGGCATGCCGGTGTAGAATCCGCCGCGCCGTCCCAGGCCAACCGCCAGCGAGTCGCGATGTCCTCCGCTCCCCCTTCCACCGACGACGAATTATTTCAGCGCCGCATCCTGCAGGGCGTGTCACGCACGTTCGCTCTGACCATTCCGCAGCTGCCACCAGGTCTCGATCGCGCGGTCTCCAATGCCTATCTATTGTGTCGCATCGCCGACACCATTGAGGACGACGCAGGTCTGTCGTTTGAGGACAAGCGCCGCTATGCCGCCGAGTTTATGGCGATAGTCGAGGGCCACGCTGCTGCCGACACTTTTGCGCTGGAATTGAGTCCACGTCTCGCCGCTCACGCCAGCGTCGCCGAACGCGAGCTGATCGCCGCAACCGCGCGCGTGATCCGCATCACCCACAGTCTGACCGAGCGCGTCCAGACCGCGATGGCGCGGTGTGTGCGCATCATGGCCGAGGGCATGGTCTTCTATCAGGGTCAGGAAACCCTCGACGGCGTCGAGGATCAGGGCGCCATGGATCGCTACTGCTACTACGTCGCTGGCGTGGTCGGTGAGATGCTCACGTCCTTGTTCTGCGATCATTGCCCTGCACTCGCGACCCGTGAGACTGAGATGATGCATCTCGCCGTCTCTTTCGGCGAAGGTTTGCAGATGACCAATATCTTGAAAGACATCTGGGACGATCGCGCGCGCGGCGCCTGCTGGCTGCCGCGCGATCAATTCGCCGCCAAGGGCGTGATCCTGAGCGACGTCGCCCCCGGCCAGGGCGGGCCGGCCTTTAGCGACGGTCTTGGGCAGTTAATTGCGATCGCCCACGGTCATCTGCGCAATGCGCTGCGTTACACCCTGATCATCCCAGCCAGCGAGCCCGGCATACGGCGCTTCTGCCTATGGGCCGTAGGGATGGCAGTGCTGACGCTGCGCAAACTCGATGCACAGCGCGATTTCGCCAGCGGCCAACAGGTGAAGATTTCGCGCCGGGCGGTCAAGGCCACGGTGGTCACCACCAATCTGCTGGTATCGTCCGACTGGCTGCTCAACGGCTTGTTCGCCCTGACCTCGGCCGGACTGCCGCAACGGCGCATCGCTACCCCGCTCGCCAGCGTCGCCGGTATTGCCGGCAGCCCAGCCGCACGCTGATCGCAACGCAGCGCAGGCAAGCACAGCGCACGCATGCGGTTCGGCATCGTCATCGCTCTCGACGCTGAAGCGCGCACGCTCCCCGCGCGCAACGGTGGGTTTCTCGATCATGCGCAATACCAGCTCCAAGTGTCCGGTCCAGGTCCGCTGCGCGCGGCAGCGGCAGCGCGCGAATTGCTCGACGCGGGCTGCGACGCGCTGCTGAGTTTTGGTCTCGCCGGTGGCCTCGATCCGACGCTGCGTCCTGGCACACTCATCGTCGCGAGCGCAGTGCACAGCGCCGACGGCGAGCCGCTGCCCTGCGATGCACGGCTGCATACTGATCTCGTACTCCGGCTCGCCATTCGCAACCCGTGCACGGCCGCTATTTACGGCGCCGACGCGCCGGTCATTGCGCAGGCCAACAAGCGCGCGCTGCACAGCAGCCTACAAGTCGTCGCCGTCGATATGGAATCGGCTGCTATCGGCCGCGTGGCGCGCGCGCGTTCGCGACCCTTCGCGGTGCTGCGTTGTGTGGTCGATCCCGCAGGCTTCACCTTGCCTCGTGCGGCCCTGGTGGGCATGGCCGACGACGGTGGCCGCCGCCCACTCGCGATCGCTACTGCGCTGCTTCGCCATCCGCTAGAACTACCCGATCTGATCCGCCTGGCGGTGTGGTACGGTGCCGCGCTGCGCGCGCTGCGTGAGACCGGCGCGCTACTGTGCAAATGACGGGTCGGAGTCGCGGCCAAACCAAACACTATTGAAAATGGAAAATGGGAAACCTGGCGATGAGCAATAAACCCTGGGACGCGCGTCTGGCAGCCGCGCTGGTGCGTCCTTTTCTGGGTTCGACGCGGGTGCATCCCAATCACTTCACCACCCTGCGACTGCTGATTGGTGCCGCCGGCGCCACGGCTTTCGCCAGCGGACAATGGCCCAATCTCGGCGCGGCCCTGGTGGTGCTGTCCAACTTCCTCGATCACACCGATGGCGAATTCGCGCGCATGAGTGGCAAGACCAGTCGCTTCGGTCATTTCTACGATCTCGTTTCCGATGCGCTGGTCACGGTTGGGCTCTTCGCTGGCATCGGTATCGGACTCGCCGTGGACGACCACAGCGCACTCGAAATGGTCCTCGGCATGCTGGCTGGCAGCGCGGTCGCCGTCATCTTTTATCTGCGCACCCAAATAGAAAGCGTCCACGGCAAGGATGCCACGCGCCAAGCGCAGTGGCGCGGTTTCGAGGCCGAGGACGTGCTGTACCTGATGCCGCTGGTGACCTTGTGCGGTGGTCTGCAATGGTTTCTCTATGCAGCCGCTATTGGCGCACCGCTGGCCTGCGTACTGGTCGCACTCGCCTATCTGCGTGTGATGCGTGAGCCGCGCGGATTTCGCGCATGACCGTGCTGGTCACCGGCGCCACCGGCTTTCTGGGTAGCGCGGTAGCGCGCTTGCTGCTGGCCGACGGGCAGCGCGTACGCCTGCTAGTGCGTCCGGCCAGCACCGGCGCCAACATCGAAGGCCTGGCGGTCGAGATTGCCTACGGCGACCTACGCGATGCGACGTCACTGGCACTGGCTTGCCGCGATTGCAGCGGCCTCTACCACGTGGCCGCCGATTACCGCTTATGGGTGCGCGACCACCACGAGCTCTACCAGAGCAATGTTGATGGCACCCGCGCCCTGATGTTGGCCGCACTCAAGGCCGGCGTGGAACGCATCGTCTATACCAGCAGCGTCGCCACGCTCGGCTACCACCACGATGGCACGCCCGCCGACGAAGACACACCGGTCACGCTGGCCGACATGATCGGCCACTACAAACGCTCAAAATATCTGGCCGAGCGGGTCGTCGACGAACTGGTGACGAGTCACCGCCTGCCGGCCGTGATCGTCAATCCCTCGACGCCCATCGGT
>JANLSI010000054.1:0-1903 GCA_031362345.1 Pseudomonadota bacterium | reverse complement strand
TTTTGAGTCTCCCCATTTTTGGATTGCGATTAAGCGCGGGCAGGTGCCGGCCGCTGCGCGCAGTCGGATTGACGTCTCTCGTCGAACTAGATAGTAAGCATGCGTACCATATTGCGCAAGCCCTAGGAGAAGGCCGCTAGGACGGCGTTACAATCGAGCCAGCGTTGCGAACTGCCCGCAGGGGTGAAGCACGACGCCAGCGCGCATTGCATTAACTGGGAGTGAAGGGCATGGCACAACTCGACGGCTCGACCATTATCGCGCGCAGCCTGCGGCGACAGGGGGTCGAACACATCTTCGGCATCATGGGTTTCCCGATTGTCGATCTCGCCCAGGTCGTGCAGCGTGAAGGCCTGAAGTACTACGGTTTCAGAAACGAACAAGCGGCCAGTTACGCCGCTGGCGCGGTCGGCTTTCTGACCGGTCGCCCCGGCGTGTGCATGACGGTATCGGGGCCAGGCATGGTGCATGCCGTGGCGGGGCTGGCGAACGCTTGGGCGAATTGCTGGCCGATGCTGTTGGTGAGCGGTGCGCCCGACTCCTATCAGCGCGAACAAGGTGGCTTTCAGGAAGCGCCGCAGCTTGAGGCCGCGCGGCCCTTCGTCAAACTCAGCACACGGCCCGACGCGCTGGCACGCGTGCCGGCCTATGTCGAGAAATGTGTGCGCACCTCGATGGTGGGTCGGCCGGGCGCGGTCTATCTCGATCTGCCCAATGATGTGATCGCCGACCAGCAGGAGGAAGATGCGGTGCGCTGGGCGCCCTGCTGCGGGCCGGCGCCGAAGTCCTTGGCCGATCCCACACAAATTGAAGCAGCACTCGCGACATTGCGCAGCGCGCAGCGGCCGCTCGTAATCGTCGGCAAGGGCGCAGCCTACGGGCGTGCAGAACGCGAAGTACGCAATTTCATTGAAGCGGCGAAGCTACCGTTTCTGGCCTCACCGATGGGCAAGGGCGTGGTGCCCGACGATCATGCGCAGTCCGTCGCGCCGGCGCGTTCGCTGGCCCTGCAGGAGGCTGACGTCATTTTCCTCATCGGCGCGCGCTTGAACTGGATTCTGCATTTCGGTTTGCCGCCGCGTTTTGCACCCGACGTGCGCATCGTGCAATTGGATATCGCCGCCGAGGAAATCGGCACGAACGTGCCGACGGAAGTGGCGCTGGTGGGGGACGCGCAGGCGGTCATGACGCAATTGAACGAAGCCTTACTCGCTGCTCCCTGGCAGTTCGCGGCCGACAGCAACTGGTGGCAGGCTCTGCGCGCTAAGATTGCCGAGAACGATGCGCAGGTCGCGGCCATGACCCGCGATGACAGTGTGCGGATGGGTTATTACCGCGTGTTCGGCGAGATTCGCGCGCAGTTGCCGCGCGACGCCATCATCGTCAGTGAAGGCGCCAATACCATGGACATCGGCCGCAGCATGATGCCGAACTACGCGCCTCGCCAACGCCTCGACGCGGGTAGCTTCGGCACCATGGGCGTCGGGCCTGGTTTCGCGATCGCAGCGGCGGTCGTGCATCCCGAGCGTCGGGTGTTCTGTATCGAAGGCGACTCGGCCTTCGGTTTCAGCGGCATGGAAGTCGAAACCGCTTGCCGCTATCGTCTGCCTATCACCTTCATCGTGATCAACAACAACGGCATCGGCTCGGGCGAGACGGTCTTGAGCGAGCCTGTGCCGCCGAATGCCTACATTCCCAACGCCCGCTACGACCGTGTTATCGAGGCGTTTGGTGGCCGCGGGTTTTTCGTCAATACGCCTGAGGAGTTGCGCAAGGCGCTGGGTGAAGCCGCGCAGGAAACGATGCCGACCCTGATCAATGTGATGATCAATCCGCAATCGACGCGCAAGCCGCAGAAATTTGATTGGTTGACGCGTTAGGGCCGATCCTGCGCGCCTACAAC
>JANLSI010000014.1:0-5061 GCA_031362345.1 Pseudomonadota bacterium | reverse complement strand
ACCACCCATACCCAGGCGCGCTATGTGCTGCCGCCGACCATCAAGAGCTTCATCAGCCAATACCCGCAGGTGACCTTGCACATGCATCAGGGCACGCCGCTGCAGATCTCCGAATTGGCGGTCAACCGCACGGTCGATTTTGCGATTGCAACCGAGGCACTGGAGTTGTTCGACAATCTGGTCATGCTGCCCTGCTATCGCTGGAACCGCAGCATCGTGGTGCCTGACGGTCATCCGCTGATACAAGTGCAGCCGCTGACGCTCGCGGCCATCGCGGAATATCCTATCGTCACCTATGTATTCGGCTTCACCGGACGCTCGCAGCTCGATGACGCTTTCACTGCGGCCGGGGTCGAGGCGCGAGTGGCGTTCTCGGCGGTCGATGCCGATGTCATCAAGACCTATGTGAAGCTCGGCCTGGGGGTCGGGATCGTTGCGACCCTGGCCTACGACGCCGCCGAGGATCGCGGCCTGACCGCCTTACCGGCTGCCCATCTGTTCGACTACAGCGTGACCAAGATCGGCTTCCGGCGCGGGGCTTTCTTGCGCAACTACATGTACGACTTTATCGAGCAGTTCGCGCCGCATCTAAGCCGTGCGGTGGTGGACCAGGCTATCGCCGCCACCACCCGCGAGGAATTCGATCGCCTGTTCGAGCACGTTCCACTGCCGGAACACTAGAGAAGGGCTTGAGGAGCGCCTGGCCGCTCAGCCTTCGCTATGGGGCAGCAGCGCAGTCGGCAGGAAAGTGCCGTGGGATGACAGATCGGTGAAGCGTAACGTGCCGTTCTCCAG
Source organism: Pseudomonadota bacterium (assembly GCA_031362345.1). Lineage (GTDB taxonomy): Bacteria > Pseudomonadota > Gammaproteobacteria > JADJYF01. Next base: position 4,266 of record JANLSI010000014.1, on the reverse strand, counting down.
CGGCTCGATAATGAGGTGCATGCGCGACACGTCGCGTAGCGAATGGTCGACCACGAGGTTGCACACCGAATCACGGCCGATGATGTTCTTACCGGGCTCGATGCGATGGACGTTACCGAGTTCATCGATCAGTTCGCGCTGCGCGCCGTTGCGAAACACGAAGGGGTGTTTGGACAGGCGCAGGTCGAAATCGGTATCAGCCGGCGGTTTGATGCTGACCGCTTCACCCTTGGGTAGACGCGTCAAGGCCGCGTTCGACACCGGCGCGAGCGGCGCTTCTAGCGACACTGAATCAAAGATGCTGGTCTCTCTGAACGGGTCCTTGGTGTCCTTGATCGATGACCGCACAGCGCGCCCGGGTTCGTGCCCAGACTCGCTCGGCTGCTCAGTTTCTTTGAGCTTGACCCGGTAGGTCTGCTTGATGACATCCTGCCGTGAGCGCAGGTATTGCATGTATTTCACCACTGCTACGCGGCGCAGTTCGTCAAACGAATCGTCTTCGTGGTTGAGCGCCTTGAAGATACTGCGCCAGTCGTAATCGTTGGAGAACACCTGGATGTCGACCTCGCGCACCAGGCGACCGATCTCGCCGGGCTGCGCGATGGAGCGCGAGAGGATGTCGACAAAGCGCTTTTCGACGGTCTTGATGCTTTTGGCTTCGCGTTTGAGTTCAGTGGGGCTGAGCACGATGAGATCGGCGAGTTTGCTGGCCGGCACATTGGTGCGACCGCCGAGCGCGAATTCGAATTCGGCCAGGGTGTGAAAAGAGATCTCCTCGCCATTGATGACGAGGGATAGCGCTTTACTGAAGAGTCGGTCCAGCATGGTTCAAAGTCTGCCTGGATGATGCGTTCCCACTCACTCCGCACGCGGTCGGCCCTGTGGCGCGGTCGATGTCCCGGGTCCGTCACCGCTAGCCACGGTCGCAGCATTATAGGGATAGGCGTCTCCCGCTAGCCATGCCCGCGCAAGAGGCGTGACAGCGATCACAATGCAGTGGCGAACTCAGCGCATGAGTTCGGCGCACGACTGCTCGGCCGGACCGGCGCCGCCGATCTGCGCGAGACAGCGCTTGCGCGCCGGCGCAGCCAAGGCGCCGAGGCGCTCGACCACGCGGTAGAAATGCGGGAAGTCGTGCTCACAGCGCGTGAGCACGGCATTGAAGGCCGCGATGTCATCGTGGTAGGTCGCAAGCGAGGCGAGCTTGGCGTTGTTGAGATCGTTACCCATCCAAGCGTCATAGGCGCTATCGCCGCCCCAATCTGCTTTGAGTTCGGTATAACGCGCGCGCAGATCGCCATAGAGGCGGGCCTTGTCGGCGCGTTTCCTCGCGTCGGGCAGCGGCGCGGCAAAGGCCGCCTCAAGACGTTTGCGGTAGTCCTGCAGCAGGGCGATGAAGGCCGTTTCGCGTGCGTGTTCGACGCCATAGCGCTGCTGCGCCGTTAGGTCCTCGCCCAGCCACAGCGCCATGCCGGCTTGCGCTACCGCCATCGCGAAGCTTTCGTTGAAGGTGGTATCGCCGGCGATGTAGAGCTGCTGATGGGCAAGTTCATGGAAGACGGTGTCGACCACGCGCCGTTCGTCCCAGCGCAGAACGGTGTTCAGGAGCGGGTCGTTCAGCCAGCCGAGGGTGGAGTAGGCCGCTACCCCGCCGACGAAGGTGTCGTAGCCGCGGGCTTGCAAGGTCGCAGCGTGGAGATGGGCACGGGCCGGGCTGAAGAAGCCGCGATAGTCCAGACAGCCCAGCAGCGGATAGCAGGATGGATGGGGCGTGAGCGAGAGTTCGGGCGCTGCAAATACGTTCCACACCACGTAGTCGCGACCGACATCGGCGTAGCTGCGATAGCTGCCGTGGTCGGGCAGCGCCAGCCGCGTGGCGGCGAAGCGCCGCGCGCGCACCACCAGCTCGAGCTTGGCGCGTAGCGGCGCCGGCAGATCACGTTGCGCGAGCAGTGCGTCTATCGATTGCTGGCGCTGCCAGATCTGGAACTGTCCGCCGGCCGCCTGCAGGTAGTAGTCGAGTGAGGCACAGCCAGCCAGCGTCATCGCCAATAGCATGCCGAGGCCACTCGCGAGCACGCGCCGCGCCGTGGCGCGCTGGACGCTGGTAATGTTTGGACTTAGGCTTGCGGGCATGATGCGTTGGGCCTCGCCGCGTCGGTCTTGCGCCGCGCGTCGCGGTCGCGGCAGGGTAGCGCCGCTGGCGAGCACCCGCATTACAAACCGCATGATGTCAGGTAGTGAGTAGCGGTGGCACTCAGGCATGTGTCGAACGCGCTATGGCACCTCCCACCAATCACGGAAGTTTCGATGAATAGCATAGCGGCAGCACCGCTCATACAGGTGGTCGAGCTTGCGGCTTTGTGCGGGTGCGACGAACTCGTGCTGGTCGATTGCCGCTTCGATCTGCAGGCGCCTACGGCTGGTCATCTGGCCTATCTCGAAGCCCACGTCCCGCGCGCGTGCTATGCCCATCTCGAGCGCGATTTGAGCGGGCCGCCGGTGACCGATCATGGTCGCCATCCCTTGCCGACGCCGGCGCAACTATGTGCGCTGTTTGGCGCGCTAGGCATCGCCGCTGGCCAGCGCGTGGTGGCCTATGACGATAGCGGTGGCATGGTCGCCGCGCGCCTGTGGTGGATGTTGCGCTACATGGGGCATACCGCAGTCGCGGTGCTGGATGGTGGCTGGCAAGCGTGGGTCAACGCCGGCGGCGCGATCGCGAGCGGTGAGGAACGGGCGCGGGCGCGCCATTTCAACGGCACGCCGCGCGGTGATCGCCTGGTCACCTTGGACGAGGTCGCGAATGTTGCGCAACTAGTCGACGCCCGTGCCGGGCCGCGCTATCGCGGCGAAGTCGAACCTCTCGACAAGCACGCCGGCCACATTCCGGGTGCGCATAATCATTGCTGGCAGACTAACCTCGCTGTCGATGGGCGTTTTGCCACGCCGGACACGCTCATCCGACAGTGGCGCGACAGTCTTGGTATCCTGCCAGACGACACGACTGTGCATTACTGCGGTTCGGGTGTGTCGGCCTGTCATAACGTCTTGGCGCAGGTTGCGGCGGGTCTGCCCGAGCCGCGCCTGTATTGTGGATCTTGGAGCGAGTGGTGCCGGGACAGTGATCGGCCACGCGCGATTGGTGGAGAATTGCGATGTTGAGTTTGCTGACTGGAAGCCGCGTGTCGCGAACCCCCAAGAGGCGGGCACCTGCCTATTGGGGGCGTGTTTGCACGGCCGCACTCTTAGTGATGTCCTTACCGCTGTGGGCCGCGCCTAGGGACGTCATCGTGCTGATCGACAACTCCGGCAGCATGCGCCAGAACGATCCGAGCTTCGCGCTGAAGGGCGCGCTCACTCAGTTCTTTGCGAACCTGCCGGCCGATACCCGCGCCGGTGTGTTGATCTTCGATCAGAAGGTCAGCTATCCGGTACCCCTCGCGGCGGTCGATGCCGCGTTACAGGACGCCGTCAAGAACAGCCTCACCAAGGTCGACTACCGCGGCCAGTACACCAATATTCCGGCCGCCATGGAGCGTGCCATCTACGAATTGAAGACCGGCGGGCGCAAGGATGCCGCCAAGATAGTGGTGTTCATGACCGATGGCATCGTCGATACCGGCAACCCGAGTGTTGATGCCGAGAAAGCTAAATGGCTGCGTGACGAGCTGGCGGCGGACGCGGCCGACAACGGCATTCGCATCTTCGGCATCGCCTTTACTGAGAACGCCGATTTCTTTCTCATCCAATCCCTGGCCAAGAAGACCAGCGGCGAATATTTCCGTGCGATCAAACCCGCAGACCTCGATGGAGCGTTTGCCAAGGTCGAAGAGCGGCTGGGGGCCGCGCCATCCGCCAGCGCGCCACCCACCGCGTCGCCCGCGGATGCCGTGGCAGCGCCGGCTGCTGCGGCTGCGCCCGGTGTGGACGCGTGCCTGGCCGCACTGTCAGCCGATGATCGCGACGCCATCGAGCAGATGGCCAAAGCCGCCAGCACGACCGCCGAACAGCTCTGCACCGAGATGAATAACACGCCCGCCGGCCAGCCCGTGGTCACCCCGGCGCCGGCTCCCCAGCCAGAAGTCGATTCGATCACCGGTGTCGCATTGGTGGCCGGCTCCGCCTTAATCTTGTTGCTCGCGGCCGGGGTGCTGGTATTCATCTTGATTAAGCGCCGCACAGCAGCGCCAGCCGAGCTCAGCCATGGGCGCGCCGCGCCCGCTGCTGCCGCGCCACCGCGCGTGCCCGCAGCCTTTATCAAAG
>JANLSI010000881.1:0-6578 GCA_031362345.1 Pseudomonadota bacterium | reverse complement strand
CTCGCGACCCAGATCCTCGGTGACTACGGCGCCGACATCATCAAGGTCGAACCACTGGACGGCGATCTGATGCGCGCCAATGGCGTCAGTCGACACGCCGGCATGAGTTCGAACTTTCTGGCCTTGAATCGCAACAAGCGCTCGCTGGCCATCGATCTCAAACAGCCCGCCGGCACGGCGGTGCTAAAACGTCTGCTGCGTGATGCCGACGTGCTGGTGCATAACATGCGGGTAAAGGCTATCGAGCGTCTGGGCTTGGGTTATGCAGCGGTGGCGGCGATCAAGCCCGACATTGTCTACTGCGTGGCGACCGGTTATGGCCAGGACGGCCCCGATGGCGATAAGCCGGCCTTTGACGACATCATCCAGGCCGCCTGCGGTCTGGTCGGCTTGAACAGTCGCGGGCGCGACGTGCCCGATTATGTGCCCAGTCTGATAGCTGACAAGACCACCGGCATGGCGCTGGTCAACGCGGTGCTCGCCGCGCTGTTCTGCCGCGAACGCAGCGGCCAAGGGCAGTACGTCGAAGTACCGATGCTGGAGACCATGGTGGCCTTCACCCTGGCCGAGCATCTTGGCGGGCTCACGTTCGATCCGCCGCTAGGAACCGCCGGTTATCAGCGCCTGCTCAGCGGCGGGCGCAAACCAGCACCCACCAAGGACGGTTACATCGCGCTGCTGCCCTATACGGCCGAACACTGGCGCGCTTTCTTTACGGCTGCTGGCCGCGATGACCTGGCCGACAAATACGGCAACTGCGATCGCGAAGCACGCAATGCTCAAGTCGCCGATATGTATCGCGACATGATGGCGGCCACACCCGCGCGCAGCAGCGCGGAATGGTTGGCACTGTGCGCTGAACTCGATATCCCGGCGACACTGGTCTATGACATCGATGACTTGACCGAGCATCCCCATCTGCGCGCGGTGGGGCTGTTCGAGATGTCTGAACACGACAGTGAAGGCACCCTTCGTCAAGTGCGTCCGCCGATTCTATTTGGCGCGACCCCTGCTGCTATTCGCCGCGGTGCGCCGCTGCTTGGCCAGCATAGTGAAGAGATTCTGGCGGCGGCTGGCTTTGCGGTCGAAGAGATCGCGGCGTTGCGGGTGGCGCGGGTGATCGGCGGGGAAGAGAGCCCCGCACATTGACGCTCACCTACAAATTCAAGGACCCTGCGCCTTCATTCCAAATCATTGCGGAGGAAGATCATGGCAGGGACCGTACTCATCGCGGGTGCCAGCGGCCTGGTTGGCACGGCTGCGGCCATTGAATTCGCACAGGCCGGCTGGAAAGTCATTGCGCTATCGCGTCGCGTGCCCGAATTGCTCGAAGACGTACAAGTACAACACCTGCCACTCGATCTGACCGATACGCACGCCTGCCGCACAGCGGCCAACCACTTGGCCGATGTCACGCACGTGGTCTATACCGCCGTATTCGAACTGCCGGGCTTGATCTCCGGCTGGTCCGACCCGCTGCAGATCGACACCAACGATCGCATGCTGCGCAATCTGATCGAACCGCTGAGTGCTGTGGCCAAATTGCAGCACGTCTCACTCTTGCAAGGTACCAAGGCCTATGGCGCACCGTTCCGGCCGATGCGGGTACCCGCGCGCGAAAGTCAGGCGCGCGTCGAGCATGCGAATTTCTACTGGCTGCAGGAGGACTATCTGAAGGCGATGTCCGCCGCCGATGGCTTCGGCTTCACCATCTTCCGTCCGCAATTGATAGTCGGCCCCAACCACGGGGTGGTGATGAATCTGCCGCCGGTGATCGGCATCTATGCAGCTATTCGTCGCGAACTCGGCCTGCCCTTGGCCTTTCCCGGTGGCGCGCAGTGGGTGTGGGAAGCGGCCGATGTGCGCTTGGTCGGCGCGGCACTGCGGTGGGCATCCGACGAACCGCGCGCACGCGGCGAAACCTATAACCTCACTAACGGCGAAGTGTTTTCCTTTCGCGATATGTGGCCGGCGCTGGCCGCCACGCTCGGCATGGAAACCGGCCCGGACGAATCCATCTGTCTCGCCCAATACATTCCCGCTCACGCCGAAGTGTGGGCACGCGTGGTGCAACGGCACGACCTGCGCCCGATTGCGCTGGACGCGCTACTCGGTGAATCGCACTTCTACGCCGACATGTGTTTCGCTTACGGTGCGGTCGAATCGCCGCCGCCGATCTACGTCAGCACGGTCAAGGTGCGACAACATGGCTTCACCCTGGCCAGCAATACCGAAGAGAGCTTCTGTTACTGGCTGCGGGATCTGATGACGCGGCGCATCCTGCCGCTGCCGGATATGTCGGCGGCATTTCGCTTGGCGCCGGGCAATCGCGAACCGCGCATCGATCCGGCCAAACTCGCCTGAGCCCACCGGCGCCCGCTACGGCCTGGCGCGTTGACGCCGGGTCGCCGCGCGTAGTACACCAGCACCCTTGCCCCTTTTGCCTTGCGCGCCCGGAGATCCCTTGACCCGACAGTTCTGCACTGCCTTGCTCTTACTGTGCGCCGCCTTCCTGTGGGCCGCGCCCTCGGTGGGCCATGCCCAAAGTGCATTCGCCTGCCCCGCGGTGCTGAGCGCCGATATTCCACCGCGGGCCGCCACCATGCCGAGTGGTTCGAACTTCGCACGCAGCATCGCCACCCTGGTGCGCGGCCAACGGGATGCACAAACCGCGCGCGCCGTGTTACGCGGTGACATCCCAGATTTCCTGCGTCGCCTGAAACCGATCGAGCTGCATGCCTACGCCAGCGACGGCCGGGCGCTCAAGGCCACGATTTGCGTGATGCCGGATTACCTGGCCGTCGGCAGCGATCGCGATTTCCTACGCATGCCGATGGGCTTTGAGGCCGCCGCCGAAATTGCCACACGTCTCGGCTTCGTACTCCCCACGCCGCGTATGGTCGACGCCATCTATCGCCAGTCCGAGCGCCATTTGCGTCCGCAACCGCTGAGCGCCGGGCCCGACATGCGCTCCACCGCCTACTTCACACGTCACAATGCTGGCATCCTCGCGCAGGCACGGCGCTTAGGGCTGGCACCGGGGCTCTTGCTGGCCGGTCACAAGAAAGACGTGGTGTTGTCGAATCGCTTAGACAGCCATCCCGGTCGCATCGCCATCTACGGCTGGCACCAAGCCAATGGCGAGCCTATCCAGCCGCTCAGCACCGCCCATGGGCTTGAGTATGTCGACTACAGTCACGGCATTCGCCTGGTCGCCGATGTGATGCTGTTGAATGGCAAGCCCACCTCGGTGCACAAGGTGCTAGCGGATGCACAACTGTCTGCGGTCTTGAGCGACGAAGGGCCGGTCGCGAGTCTGGCGCGCTACATTCCCGAGAGGAACGATCGCGTGGCAAGAATGCAGAGCGCGACGGTGGCCTTGCTGGGGCATTGAGCGCCCCTCACCCTCAGGCAGGGTTAGGGTGAGGGTCCCGCACCCACCGTCTTACAACAGCGAAACCCCAGGTGATAATTCGCATGACTGTGCGCATCCATCACCCGTCCGCCATGCCAGAACGGTGCACGCCAGCGGCACCAGTCGGGATGGGCGCGGTAGGTATCGAAAATGAACCAGCTGCCTTTCATTTCCGTCACGCCCAGGACGGTGCTGCCGGTGCTTGCCATCTGCGCGGGATTGAGCGGCAGGTTCATGTGTTCGGCGGCGTTGCCGTTCAGATCGTAGACGCCGAGCGGGCTGCGACACGCGGGGAAATCGCCGGCCGGATAGGTGTTCGATCCACATTGTGTGAACCCGCCGCCCGCGCAGCTTGCCGATTTACGCCCGCCCTGGGCGCATACCCCGCGTTTGAATTGCGGCCCGTAGCTCCAGCGCGCCTGCGGCGCATGGGCCTGGTTATGCGCGGCGCGCATGCGCGCGACTGCAGCGCCCATGGCCATGCCCTGCGCCAGATCGAACCGATAGTCCGGCGCTTCCAAAGCACCCTCGCAGGCGCCTTCCCATTCGTGCGCATCGCACAGGCGCTTGCCAACCGCCGCACAGACTTGCGCGGCTTCGGCGGCCTTCACCCACACCAGCGGATATTCGCAGGGGATGTCTGGAAACTCGAACTGATCGATGCAGGCGTGTGCCTGCTCAGCGCTCTCGCGCGCCGGGTCATAAAGCGGCGCCATGTATTTCGCGCCACAGATGCGTTCGAAATCGGTATTGCCATAGTCGACGGCTGCGCTGGCGAGGCGCGTGGTGCAGGCTGCGCGGGTGTCGGCGTGCACGGTAATTGCCGGGTTACCCTGACCCATATAGCCCGAGCCCAACACCAGCACGCGCAGCTCGTTCATCTGCTGTGGCGCGTAGCCATGCACTTGCGCGATACGGTCAAGCAGCTCGCGGTTCTGCACCGCCAGTACGCCATCGTCCTGGGCACGCGCGCCAACCGTCGCGCAGACCATCAGCAGCAGCGCCAGCAGACGCAGTCTCATTGTTCGTCGACTGACGCCGCGCGCCGCGTCAGATAGAAGAAATCGCGATTGTCGGGGGTCGAAAGAAAACGTGGCACCGGCGCGCCGCGCAGTACCGGATCGCCCTGGGTCATCTCGCGCACGACATGTTCGATGACCATCTTATGATTGTCCTGGCGATACAAGGCGAGATAAGTATGCACCAGTGCATTCATGTCGAGCAGCATCCCATAGTCACAGTCATAGGCCTGGAATACGCGCGCCATGGCCGAGGGCGTGGCGGTGGAGAAATAGGCGTAGATAAGCATGCTGCGCCCATCGTGATGGGCGAGGCACACGCCGGCGCGCAAAGCGCGCAGACTAGACTCGCTAGACCCTGACCAGTTGCCCGGCCCCCAGCGGTTAACCAGCAGCCCCGGCACCGACTCGCCGCTGTCATGATCGCGCTCGACCAGCGCCACACCGTTCTGGCGCGCATAGCGGACTAACTCCAGCTTAAGGTCGTCGCGTTCGGTCCACGTACTCATATGCACACTGCCATCAACCAGCACATAGAGCGTGGCGAGGCCGGGCTTCATCGACGACAACACTACGCCCTCTTCGACAAAGCCATAGTGATTGCCATGACTGTGCTGCGAGAAGGCGCCGTATTTGAACGCGCCATGATCGCGCTTGAAGCCGCCGACGAAGGTCGCCACGGTACGCGCGGTCTGCCACGGCGGCACCATGCCGGTCATGGCCAGGGGCTTCAGCGTCGCAAAGCCATCGGGCCCTGGCCAGTCGGACAACCCATGGCTGGCAGCGGCGCGCGGTGACCAGTCGACACGTGGATGATCGGTGCCCATCGTGAAAGCCAGGTCAAACTGCGCAAGATCGAAGGCGACCAGATAGGTGAGTGCCCCACGCTCCACCGGGTCGAGTGGATTGACGCTGCCGAGGTGCTTGCTGAGGATGTCGGGCGCGACCGCGTCCGGCTCCATCACGCTGACAAACACGCCGCGCTGGGCGCGCGCTGCATACCATTGACCGGTCAGCATGCTGCCGGGTGTATCGACGGCGATACCCAGGCGCTCAGTGGCGATGGCCGCTGCGGCGAACGCGTCTGCGAGCCGCGCCGGGCGTGGTCCGTCGGGCGTGGTACCCGGGCTGGTGGCGCTTTCGCGCCGTGTGCCGACTTCGCGCTCGGCATCCTTGAGACCTTCCTTGACCGCCGCGACGAGGGTTTCGCCGCCCCACACCCGATCACGGAGAAATTCCACCACGCTTTCCAGCGAAGTCTCGGCGCCACGCAAACGTCGGCGCAGATAGAGCTGGCCATCGCACAGCGGCACATAGGGCAGCTTGCGCGCGGCGGCCACCGCCAGCGTGTGCTCGCCACTCAAATCACAGTGCACATCGCCGTCACGGCGGGTGATCAGCAGACGCGAACCATCGACGGAGTCGAGCAGCAGCCGCTGATGTTCAGGTGCCGGTAGCTGCAGGTGATAGGCCTCGGTGAGGCCATCGGCATGACGGATCTCGAGCAGGTACCAGGCGTGCTGCACTGGGTTCAGATCGGTCAAAACCGCATTCGGCACAGTGCCGGATTCAGCGCCGCCACCGCGCGTAGTTTGCCGAAAGCGCTGCAAGTCGAGCACGGATTGAGCGCGCTCAAGCGCCACGGGCGCGGGGCTGGCATCGTCAGCCATCGCTGGCATGCCGGCTGCGCCACCCATTGCCAACAGCGCGACCAAGGCATGCCGCGCCCGTCGGCGCTTGCAGGGTGTCATGACCAGCCTTGCCCCATGCGCGTGCTGCTCGTCATTGGCGAGAGCGTCATAAAGATGATCAAAACGATAGCTGCAAGTCGGCGCGTTGGATGGGCGTAGTGGCGCGCGCATGATAGCAGCAGGGCTTGAACGCGCCCTGCTTTGCAGCCCGCCCGTGCCATCGATATCGATGCTCAAGGTGCGCCACCGCACACTGTGTCTTTCGGGGTCCCAAGATCCCACACGATAATATTGCTGTCTTTGTCAAGAGATGCGGGGTAGGATGCGCCCACTAAGCTTAAAGCGCCGCCGAAAACGGCGACGCGCATCCCACCCTAAGCAAGCCTCCCTTTGACACAACTCCTCATCGGCCGCTTCTTTAGGGGCAAGGCATTTGCCGTTTGACGGCGGATC
>JANLSI010000862.1:0-5930 GCA_031362345.1 Pseudomonadota bacterium | reverse complement strand
GCCACAGGGTGTCGTCCATCGTGGTCAGCATGGCGGCGTGTTCCTCAACGCTAGCTTTTGTGCTTGGGTACCGCGCCGGTAAGACGCAGGGGGTAACGTTGGGAGCGTTCCGCCAGATGGGCGGCGATACGCGTCATGAGTGTCGGCGGGCCGTCGAGACACTCAGTCAGGAGCGCGCGCAATTGTTCGTTGCGCGTCTCGGCCGCCTGCGCGTCCGTGGTGTCGGCCGGCAATTCAGCCAGGGCGTCATCAATACGCGCGCGCAACGCCGTGTCGACAGAGTCACGCGCGGTGCTCAGCAGCTCGACCATCACGCCATTGTCCCAGTGCAAAAAGGGCAGGAGTTTGTGCCAGGCGCGACCCAACATGCGCACATTGGCGACCAGACTGCGCAAGGTTTCGAGGGTGTAGTCATTCGCCAGCGCGGGCGCCACGGTGGTTTCGAGAATGCGACACATGCCTGCCAGTTGTTCCGTCACCGTTGGTCGCATCACTCAATCCTTCATCATCGAGAACATCTGCTGAAACAACCACACCGGGTTGTGATAGATGCGATCCATCTTGCCGGCGACGAAGGCCTCAACGCCAGTTAGCACGATCACTGACAGCTTCCAACACGAGAACACGTTCCACCAATTGAGCTCCCGCGGGTCGACCTTGAAGCCCGTTGCGGCGCTATAGGCCTGCACGATCTCGGCGCGCTCCCAGCTGCCCGCAATCTGCTGCTCGCGCGCGCGCGGTGGGTTGGTGATCCAGCCCAGATCTTCGAGCGGGTCGCCGAGGTGCGCGGTTTCCCAGTCGAGCATGGCACTGATGTCGTCGCCGACCAGCAGCGCATTGCCGGGCTTGAAGTCGCCATGCACCAGCACCACTGCCTGTGGGCGCGGCGCATGGTGTCGCAGCCACGCCAGACACAGCGCCATTTCCGGCAGTGCTTCGAGCTGCACGCGGGCCAATTCGCCGGCCCAAAAGTCAAGTTCGGCATGGGCGCCGTAAGCAGCGTCGGTGCGTGCGTCGCCGAGTCCGAGTGCCCGCCAGTCGACCGTCTGGATAGTGGCCAGCAGCTCGATGAAGCGCCGTCCGAGCTGCACACGCTCAGCCAGCGGTCGCTCACCCGCGAGTACATGCCAGTCACAAAGCCCGGGCAGGAGATCCATGATCATGGCCGGCGCACCGAATGCAGTGTCGCCGTTATCCACCCAGCGCACGGCTGGGGCTGGCACTGGCGTGTTCTCCAATGCGCGCAGGACCTGGAATTCCCAGCGGCGCTCAGTGCGCAGCAGACTGGCGGGCGGATCGCGTCGCAGTATCATGCGCCGTGTGTGGGCCTCGCCCTGCTCTTGCCAGCGCGCTTCGAACACCCAGTTCTCGCGCGACAGGCCCGTCGAAGTGCGGTGCAGATCGAGAATATCGAGGTGGTTAGCCGCCGGCAGTTCGGTGCGCAGGACACGGGCGAGCTGGCGCGCGATCATGTCGCGGACTTCGCTGCTGCTGGCCGGTGCTTCGTTCATCTGCGTCTGGCGTTTCCGTGTTGAAATTGTCGCTGGGCGCACCGTCCGCCACGCGCGGGCCAGTATAGGGCTGGACGTTGCGATGCTTCATACCAAGATCGGGTGGGCACTGGACGCGATGCGTCCCATCATCGATGGCCCGCCCACCGGAATTCTGGATTGCTCTCGCGTCGTGCATATAATCCGCCCACGGCGGCCTGGCCGGCCGTCACCATCAACATCGAACGACAAAGCGCGCTGTCACGGCGGCGCGTGTAGGGGAGAAACACAACGCCATGGCCCTGCAGGAGATCGATCTCGCGCGCGCGAGCAAAGTGGCCGTTGGTGTCAAACGTCCCGAGGACGTGGTGGTGGCGCGCGATGGCACCGTATGGTTGTCCGACCAAACCAGCGCCTGCGTACGTTTGAACAGCGACGGCAGCATCACCCGGGTCGGCCGCGCCGGTGGTGCGCCCAACGGCATCAATATGGATCGCCAGGGCCGCATCCTGATCGCCAACTTCGGCGGACCAGAGGACGGCCACGGCCCACTGCAGCGGCTCGATCCCACCACCGGTGAAGTTGAGCTGGTGGTCGGGGCGCTCGATGGCCGCGCTTTGTTCGGCTGCAACTATCCGCTGGTCGATGGCCAGGATCGCATCTGGTGCAGCCATTCCACCTGGGGTTCGCTGGACGCCGCCTGGGACGGTCAGGACGACGGTCTAGTGTTCCGCGTCGATCCCGATGGCACGGTCACAGTGGTCGCGGAAGGCATCAAGTTCGCCAATGGCATGGCGTTTGATGCCGGCGAAAAACATCTCTACGTCTGCCAGACCACCAGCTGCGATATCGTGCGCTACGAGATACGCGCCGATGGCAGTCTCGGCCCGGCCCAGGCCTATGGTCCTAGCCTCGGCCTCACCCACCAGCAAGTGCAGGCGCGCCGCCCGGTCACGCCGGCATTGCGCAGCCAGCTCGGTGCTACCGATGGTTGCGGTTTCGATCAGGATGGCAATCTGTGGGTGACCCTGGTGCTGGCTAACAAGGTGGTCGTCATCACGCCCGATGGCGAGGTGGTGACGGTGTTGTCCGATGCCAGCGGTGAGCTCATGCACAGCCCGACCAATGTCAGCTGGGGCGGGCCGGATATGTGTGATTTGTATATCGGTAGCGTGACCCGTGATTACGTGGTCAAGGTACGCAGTCCCGTGCCGGGTCTGCCACTCGTACATCAACGCTGAGGAGCACCCCATGGCTGGCCAGGAATTTACTGCCCGCGACGATCGTTTCCATTTCGCCGAGATGGGCGATGACTGGTGGGCGACCGAGACCTGTTGGTTCTCATTCCATCATCCAGAGCGCAAGCTCGGTGGTTGGTTCTATTCCACGTTTCGCCCCAATATCGGCACCGTTGCCGGTGGCGCCTGGGTATGGGACGACGCGGCCCATCTGCCGTGGGAAGCGCTGTACTCGACCAATCTCACCGCCCAGCAGTTACCGCGCGACCAGGATCTGGATGATTGCAAACTGCCCAATGGCGTCTCGATCAAAGTGCTCGAACCGTGTAAGCGTTACGCCATCGGCTATGACGACGCCGACCGTTTCAAAGCCAATCTCATTTTTGAAGGTGTGATGCCACCCGAGCCCCTGACGGCCGTCAGTTCGACCTTTGGCAACGCTCACCACTTCGATCAGTTCGGGCGCGTGAGCGGCGAAATCATCTTGCACGGCGAACGCATCGCTATCGACTGCATCGGCATGCGCGATCGCACCTGGGGCCGTCGGCCTGAAGACCGCCCGCGGCAGGCTGCCTATGTGACCGGTGCTTCCAGCAGTGGCGATGGTTTTCTCGCCGTCACCAACACCAAACCCGAAGGCGATCTGATTGCCTATGGCTTCCTGCGTCGCGACGGCAAGACAGTCAGTCTTGCCGGTGGCGAGCGGGTGGTGGAACGCGATTCTGTCGAGGGCTGGATCACGCGCATCACTATCACCGGCCACGACGCCGAAGGCCGCAAGCTGCGCGCGGTCGGTGAACCCCAGAGCCGCATTATTCTTAACCGCCACACCTTCATCGATTTCAATACCCTGCTGCGCTGGGACATCGATGGCGTTGTGGGTTACGGTGAAGACCAGGACATGTGGCCGGTGCATCGCTGGGCGCGACTCAAGCGTCAGCGCGCGCTCTGATGGTCGCCATCTCGACTAGCGACAAAGCGGAACAGCAGTGATGGATTACCAAGCGATACTCTCCGCGCAACGTCGCGCCGATCTGAGCGCGCGCGGCCTGTGGTTGAACCGTTTGTTCAGCGATGCGCTGGACGAAGTCGCGGCGCGCGACCCCGACGCTGTGGCGATAGTCGACCACAACAGCATGACGGGTGTTGCGACGCGCATGACCTACGGCGAGTTGCAGCGCGTGTCGGTGCGTCTGGCTTGCGCGCTAGCCGCGCACGGCGTCGAGCGTGGCGATGTGGTCGCTGTGCAGTTGCCGAACTGGTGGCACTACGCCGCGCTCTACATCGCCTGTGTGCGTATCGGCGCGGTCATCAATCCGCTCATGCCGGTGTTTCGCGAGCGTGAGCTGGAATACATGTTGGGTTTCGCCGAGGCTAAGGTATGGGTGGTGCCGCGAGCGTTTCGTGGTTTCGATTACCCGGCCATGGCCGCTGGTCTGCGCAACGCCCTGCCGAAACTCGGCCATGTGTTCGTCGTCGGTGGTATTGATGCGCAGAGCAGCTTCGAAGCCGGTCTGCTGGTGCGCGCCTGGGAAAACGAAGTCGACAGCGCGGCCTTGTTCGCATCGCGCCGCATGACTGCCGATGACGTCACTGAGGTCATGTACACCTCGGGCACCACCGGCCAACCTAAAGGCGTGATGCATACCGCCAATACGCTGATGTGCAAATGCCTGTTGGCTAGTGAGTTGTTCGGCTTCGGATCCGGTGACACGATTTTCATGGGCTCGCCGCTGGCCCATCAGACCGGCTTTCTTTATGCCGCGCTGTTCTCCATCTACCACGGCGCCAAGTGCGTATTGCAGGATATCTGGGAACCGGTGCGCGCTTCACGGGTGATCGCCGCGGAAGCTTGCACGATTACCCTCGGCGCGACGCCGTTTCTCAGCGACCTCGTGCATAACGAGGCCGCACGCGCCTACGACACTTCTTGTCTGCGCCTGTTTCTGTGTTCCGGCGCGCCGATTCCAAGCGTGCTGGTGGAGGACGCGCAGGCGAGTCATCCCAATATGTACGTGATGAGCGCCTGGGGCATGACCGAGATGGGCATTACCACCGCGACCTATCCGGGGGATCCGCTGGAGAAAGTGCTGGATACCGACGGCCGTGCGCTGCCCCATCAAACCGTGCGGGTGCTCGACGAGCAGGGCGCCGTCGTGGCGCCCGGTGTGGAAGGCCGCCTGCAGGCGCGCTGTGCGACGACCTTCGTCGGTTATCTGAAACGCCCTGAGGCCTATGGCGTTGATGTTGCAGGTTGGATTGAAACCGGCGACAACGCACGCATGGACACCGACGGCTATATCCGTATCACCGGCCGCTCCAAGGACATCATCATCCGCGGCGGCGAGAACGTGCCGGTGGTCGAGGTCGAAGAGCTGCTCTATCGCCACCCTGCCATCGAAGACGCGGCGGTAGTGGCCATGCCCGATGTGCGCCTCGGCGAGCGTGGCTGCGCCTTCGTCACCTTGCGTGCCGGTCACAGCCTCGATTTTGCCGGCATGATCGCTTACCTCAGCGGCTGTCGCATGATGAAACAGTATCTACCGGAGCGGCTTGAGATCATTAGCGCTTTCCCGCGCACGCCGAGCGGCAAGATTCAAAAATTTAAACTGCGCGAGCAGGCCAAAACCCTGACGCCGACTTCATTCGGTCAGTGAAGACTTCACACGAGGACTTGAACACATGAATGCCGACCAGTTGCTGGAACGCATCGCTACTACCTTGAAGCGTGACATCGGCCCAGCGGTCGAGGGCGAGTATGCCAAGACCCAGGCCTTCATGGCCGCCGTGGTGTTACAGAAGATCGGTCGTCAGATCGGTTTGCAGGCCGTGCACGGCGCCGCCGAAGAAGGTGACCACCAGGCCTTGCTGGACGATCTGCGCAGCGAAACCGAACGCGCGCCGGTGCCGGCGGCGGTCACCGCAGCGCTTGCCACGTTGGCGGGTCAGCACGACGCGGCTGCACTGTGCACACTGATCACGGCGCTCTATGAATCGCGCGCCGCACTTGGCGAGACCCGCTTCGATCTACTCATCGGTCGCGTGCGCAAGAGTCTGCGCGCCACTATCGACCGGCGTATGGTGTACGCGGCATGAGCGCGGCGCAGGACGGCAAACTTGAGGCCCGCATCCTCGACTATCTCAAGAGTCGCATGCCGGCCGGGCGCGACTTCGCGCTTGAAAACGTGGTGCGCATCGCGGT
>JANLSI010000273.1:0-7109 GCA_031362345.1 Pseudomonadota bacterium | reverse complement strand
CGCGGGCGGCAGCGGTACGACGGTCGGTTCGCCGTAAATGAAATCATCCATCGCCACTGCATCTGAGGCAGCGCCGCCGGGCACCGGCACAAACGCGGCATCGAAATCTCCACTCGTGATGTGCACACGCGCAACGACCGGCGCGTCGAACATTACCCCCACGAAGGAGAACGAGCCGAAGGAATCACTACCGATGATGATGGGGAAGGCCGGGGCGAACTCAGTGTGCAGTAGTTGATCCTGTCCATCGAAAAACTCGAGTTTGGTCGAGTTAGCGATTTCCACATCGGTAAATACGACGCCGAAGCCGCGTACTTTCGCAGCGGTGCCCGGTGAGCCGGCGACGTCGAATAGCACGTCCATGGTGTTGGTTCCGAGCAGGCCGAAGATACGCTCGGCACTGAAGGCGGCGAACTGATCAGCGCTTTGGGGATTAAGATTGCCGAACTCCGTCGCGAGCGGGCCGGGGTTGCCATCGTTGTCGGAATCGCTGTCAGCGCTGACCGCAAAGTTGCCTGATGTGGTGAAGCGCGCGCCACGGACGCGCCCGGCGGGTGCGCCGCTGACCTGATTGAAGAAACTGCCCGAGAAGGCATTCGGCGAAGACGCGCCGTCGGGGACGGCGTCCCAGTTGATCTCGCGCCGCCCAAGTCCGGCCAGGCAGGCTGCGTTGCCACAGGCGCCCAGACCATTATTGACACCGAGTGCCGCACGGAAGGCATCGACACTGCCCTGGATGGCCGCCGCATCGGCGCCGACACTGGAGAAGATGCTGGTCGCGCCAGCGGGCATGGCGGCGCTGGCCAAGAGTGCCGCGCTGAGCGCCCAGGTCTGTGCTTTGTTATGAATCATTGTAATTACCCCCTCGATGATGACGTCGCTGTCGCCGCTCGCGTTAACTCCTAGGTAGGCGATCGGCCTCCAGCCCCTGTTGTAGCCTGAGGGTAGCGCCGCGAGTGGGGCACAACTACCCGCAAACGTGAGCGGCGCAGCTTGCCTGCCCAAGCTGCGACCCACTTCTCGAATCTGAGACCGGTTGTTGCCGTTGGGGCCGCAGTGATCTCGATAGCTCCGCGACGTCTAGGTGTGCGTGGGGCTCTCTATCGCTGCCTGGTGTTAGTCATCACTCAGCGGGTAATCGTAAAGTTGCCGTACGCATTCGCCTCGCCGGCCCGACACTGCTGCCGGTAAGCCTCCAGTCCACCGAGATAAGACAACAAGGCGCGCGGCTTACCGGGAATATTTGCGCCCATATACCAGCTGTTGGCCTCGTAGAGCAGGCTGCCCTTGGCGACGTCGTTCATGTGTTCCATCCATGCGTTCTCGGCATCGAGCTTGGCTTCGATGCGGGCCGTGGCTTGGGTGCCGACGGTGGCGATGCAACGGTCCACCCATTCCACTTGATACTCCGAGAGCAACATCGGGCTGACCAGTGCGCCATTGCTGCACGGCCCGTCAAGGAAGAACAGATTAGGAAAGCCTGCGCTCATGAGCCCGAGATAAGCGCGCGGTGCGCCCAGCCAGTGATCGTTGAGGTCAGTGCCGCCGGGACCGCGCACGTCGATATTCTTAATGGCGCCCGTCACCGCATCGAAGCCAGTGGCGAAGGCGATGCTATCGACTTCGTATTCGTGACCACGCACTACCAGACCTTTGCTGGTCAGCTTCTCGATGGGCGAGTCCTTGATCGACACCAGGGTGACGTTGTCGCGGTTATAGGTTTCATAGTAATCGGTATCGGCGCACAGGCGCTTGGCGAGAATGGGGTAGGTGGTCGGGCACAGTAGTTCGGCGGTGACGGGGTCTTTCACCCGCTCGCGGATCTTGCCGCGCACGAATTCGGCAAGGGTTTGGTTGGCGGCCTGGTTGGTCAACAGATCGATATAGGACGAGTAGTAGGCCAGCCCGCCGTTCTTCCAGCGCGTTTCGTAATCCGCCAGGCGCTCAGCGGGCGTGCATTCAAGTGCGGACTTGTTGTTCGGCGAGGCGGGCTCAAAGTTCAACGCGATGAAACCGCCGCGCGAGTCGTCGCGCTGGCGGCGGCGCCACTCTCCATACATGGCTTTGACGCGGGCCTCGTAGGCCTTGTCCAAGGGACCATTGCGGGCCGGAATGGAGAACGATGGCGTACGCTGAAAGACGGTCAGGTGCTTGGCCTGTTGCGCCATGATCGGGATCGACTGCACAGCCGATGAACCGGTGCCGATCACCGCCACGCGCTGGCCGCTGAAGTCGACGCCCTCCTTGGGCCAGCGCGAGGTCAGGTACTTATTGCCCTGGTAGTCGTCGAGGCCGACGAAGTCCGGCAGACTGCCCGACGACAAAAAGCCGGTCGCCAGCACGCAGTATTTGGCTCTGACCTGGTCACCGCGACTGGTGCGGATGTTCCAGCGTGCCGAGGTCTCGTCGTAATGGGCGGCAGTCACCTTGGTATCGAACTGCATGTTCGGGCGCAGCTTGAAACGGTCCGCCACATGATCGCAATAGCGCAGCAGTTCGGGCTGCGAGGCATAACGCTCGGTCCACGACCATTGCTGCTGCAAGTCGTCGTCGAAGGAATAGGAATATTCGACGCTCTCCACATCGACTCGCGCGCCGGGATAGCGATTCCAATACCAGGTGCCACCGACGCCGCTGCCGGCTTCATAGAGCCGCACTGTGAGCCCGCGCTGCTGAAGCTTGTACAGCATATACATGCCGGCGAAGCCGGCGCCCACCACCACGGCATCGTAGATCTGTTGCTGGTCGACGGCGGGCTGTGGGGACTGCTGGGAAGATACCGCGCTCATGGAGGGCTCCTGTCGGTTTGGTTTGCGGGTGGCGCGATGGCGGCCGGA
Organism: Pseudomonadota bacterium; assembly: GCA_031362345.1. GTDB lineage: Bacteria > Pseudomonadota > Gammaproteobacteria > JADJYF01. The sequence goes on along the minus strand of JANLSI010000273.1, from coordinate 4,272 downwards.
ATCGGGGCCGTAGTTTACGCAATTCGACTGCCGCTGCGGCCCCCCCGATAGTTTGGTCGAGGCCGGCGCGGCTGTAGCGCTCGATGTAGCACGAGCGCTGCTCGTGCGCGCTCAAGCCAGGCCTGCGCTGCGCCGATACGCGCCCACCAGTTGTCTGTGGGCGGCGGGCTGGAGCGGGGTTGTGAATACAAAGGTAAAGGCTGACCAGCGATGAAGAACCGCCGCAACTATTACCGCATCCTGCACGTGCAGCCGGAAGCGCCGCTTGAGATCATCAAGGCCAGCTATCGCGGCCTTATGACCAAACTCAAGGCCCATCCCGATCTTGGCGGCGATCATGATGCGGCGGTGCTCATCAATCAGGCCTACGCGGTGCTGAGCAATCCTGACCAGCGCCGCCGCTACGATCTTGACCGCCATGGCCTGTTCGGCGCCGCACAGGCGCCACCGGCAGCGGCGCGTCGGCCGGCATCCTTGGCCGCCACGCGCGCCTATCAGCGCCATAGCGGTGCCACGAATAGTGCTACTGACGGTGCGCGAGCTAGGTGTCTGTTCTGTGCAACCGGGGTCGTATCAGTCACTGCGGCGTCAGCCCGCTGTAGTTTTTGCGCTAGCCCCCTGCTAGTCGCTGCGGCCCAGCCGGGCCGGCGCCAGCGGGAAGTGTTTGGCCGACGCGCGGTGCCTCGTATCGCCAAGACCGGCAGCTTGATGCTCTACCCGAGTTGGCCCCATGCCGGACACCGCGCTCAATTGCGTGATCTATCCCTGACCGGCATCAGTGTGTTCTGTGATTTCGCACCGCAGCTCAAGCAGATTTTAAAGATCGATTCGCCGCTGCTGGTCGCCGTGCTGCAGGTGGCCTCAGTGCGCGCTAGCGGTGGTCGCTATAGGATCCACGGCCCGCTATTGGTCGCCGAGTTCGCGACCCAGGCCGGCGGCTTCGTTTCGACGCGGGTCTGAGCGCTGGTGCGGCGTCCCTTGCCATTACAGATGTTGCCCCAGCGTGCGGATATCAATCCGCGTCGCGCTGACATGTCCGACCTGCAGCACCGCGTCGTCGGTCTTCGGATGAGTATCCAGTTGCGCGCTGGCGAGTGCGTGGTGGAACTGGTCACCGCGCTGCTTGAAGCAGCCCTGGTAGTAGCTGAGCCCGAGGCGTGCATGGACGATGGCGGTGTGAGCGCCATGGCGGAACGGGAAGTTGACGTTCCAGGTAGTGGCTTCGAAATCGTCGGGTGCGATCAGCTCGCGCCAGATGCTTGGCATCATGGTTTCGACCACGGCCGTGATGCGCGCGATGGTGTCCGGCTTGAAAGCGCGCTCGGCATCCCAATAATGGAATTCCTCGGGCGCGATCTCCTGGGATAAGGCCAGTGCTGGCAGGCCGGCGATGTTGGCTTCGAGGCAGGCGCCGATAGTGCCCGAGGCCAGTGTGAAACCGAGGCCGATGTTCTTGCCAATGTTGATACCCGACACGATCAGATGGGGGCGCTCGGGCAGCAGATTATAGATGGCGAGATTGACACAATCGGCCGGCGTACCGCTGACCGACCAGGCCGGCGTGCCATGCAGATCGATGCGCTCGGCGTAGAGCGCGCCGTAACGTGTCATGGACTTGCCCTTCCAACTCTGCTCCGTGGCCGGCACCACGATGTCGACCTCGCCGAATTGCGCCAAGGTGCGGATGGCGAGCAGAAATAGGGGTGAATCGTGGCTGTCGTCATTGGTGAGAAGAATACGCGGGCGCGACGGGATCATCGCAAGAACTCCTGGTAAAAAATGGATGCGCGGTGACGGACTTGCGCGCGCGATAGGTCATCAAGAAGCGATGGCCTGCAGTTGTGGCGCGTGGCCACGGCGCACCAGCACCATGTAATTGTCCGGGATCGACATCCACTCAGCACCGCTGGTGAGACGTTCGGAACTGACGATCACCGGGTGACGGCCAAGCACCTCGTCGTGCTGTGCGGCTTCGACAATCGCAGGGTAGAGCGCGCCATGGAAGTAGTACAGCGATTCCGGGCTCTCGGCGCTGTCGTTGGTATAGCGCGAGACCACCGCATTCTCGCCGTCCGCCAGCGCGCAGTTCATATAGGACGGCTCGCCGTCACCGAATTCATCCACCAGGCCCACCACCCGCGCGATGGCCGCTGCCAGCGCGGCGTTGAGTTTATCGGCCGGCGCGAGCGCGGCGGGCTGCTTCAAGAGCTCGTCAATACACAGCGCGAAAAAGCATTCCGAGTCAGTGCTGCCATAGACATTGGAGAAGGCCTCGTCGCATACCGATGCGAGGATGCGCCGGCGCACGTGGCGGAAATTACCGACGTCGCCGTTGTGCATGAACAGATATTGCTGATAGCGGAAGGGATGACAGTTGGCTTCGTTGACACCGGAGGACTGCGTGGCGGCGCGCACGTGGGCAAGGATGCAATCGCTAGCCACCACCCGTGCCAGGTTGTGCAGGTTGCGATTGTTCCAGGCTGGCGTAATCGAGCGGAACACCGCCGGCTCGCCCGACAGTTCGCGCGCATACCAGCCGACGCCGAAGCCGTCGCCATTGAGTGGCTCTTCGCGTTCGCGGCTATGGGTCGATTGACGGATCAGGGAATGGCTGGGCTCCAGCAGCAGAGAGCTCAAGCGGATGTCGGGGCCGAGATAAAGTGTGAAGCGGCACATGCGATGTTCTCCCATGGCCGGCCCCATGCCGGCGAGGTGTTAAGCCGGCAGCATACGCGTGCCCGGCACATTCATAGGCCGCGGGCGTGGGCGCGTCGCAGGGCCAGCGCGATGGTCTCGGGACTCTGCGCGCCGGAAAATAACAGGCGACCGTTATAGAGGAAGGCCGGCACGCCATCGACACCGAGTTCATGGGCGTCATGCTCGGCGGCTTCGATGACGGTATCGCCATCGGCTAGTGCCAACATGGCCGTCACCGCCGCGCGGTCGAGGCCGGCCGCCACCGCGAGATCGACCAATACTCCGTCGGCGCCGATATCCTGACCGTTGACGAAATAGGCTGCGAACAGCGCATCGACCACCGCATCCTGATCACCGTGCTCGTCAGCGAAGGCGATCAAGCGATGGGCGGCGCGAGTATTCGGTGTGCGTGCAATGCGCTCGAGGTTCAGCACGAGGCCATCGGCTTGGGCTGCGGCGACCACCCGCCCATATATCTGATTGGCGTATTCCATAGAGCCGAATTTAGCCACGCAGTAGGCGCCGCGATCCATGCCTTCGCGCGGCATGGTGGGATTCAATTCGAAAGGGCGCCAGCGGATCTCCAGCGGAAAGTCTGTCAATCGTTCCAGCGCCTGAGCGAGGCGCCGTTTGCCGACGTAACACCATGGGCAGATCACATCGGAAACGATTTCAAGCACGGGTGTCGCGGGGTTATTCCCGTTGGGCATGATTACAATTCTCGGCGATTGGGTTACGTGCCATTGCTGAACGTGCTCTGGGCAGGGTGCATCGCAACCCCGGGTGGAAACAACGGTGTCAGCGTGCCTGCCACTTGAAGGGCAGTGTTTCTGGCCCTCGCACGAACCAATTGTCGTTCCATGTCACCTGCTCGAAGCCTCGCTTCAAGCGCTCGAGCTGCGGCACCAGCCACTCGAAGGCCACACGCGCTTCGAGTCGGCCGAGGTGGGCGCCCAGGCAATGATGGATGCCCATGCCAAAGCCGACCTGGCCCCCGGTATGACGCAATACATCGAAATGCTCGGGTGCAACGAACTTGCTCTCGTCGTGATTGGCCGAGGCCAGCACGGTGACGATGTCGCTGTGGGCTGCAATGGTATGACCTGCGACTTCGACATCACGCATGGCGCGCCGATACACGCCCTGCACCGGCGAGCAATAGCGCAGCCCTTCCTCTATAGCGTTAGGAATGCGCGCCGGATCGTCGCGCAACAGCGCCAATTGCTCGGGGTTGTCGAGCAACGCTAGCACCATGCCGCCAATCAGATTGGTGGTGGTCTCATTGCCACCGGTCAGCAGCAGAATGGAGTAGGCGACCATCTCGCGCCGATTGATGTGGTCTTCGGTTTCGGCGCGCAGCAGCACGCTCAGGATGTCGGGACGGTCGCTGAAGTCGTTACTGCGCTCGTTGAACACCGCACCGAAGAATTTGATGAGGTCGAAGACGCCTTCGCGAGCGCGCTGCCATTCGGGGCCTTCGCGATCGTTGAGTAATTTGATCAGGCAGTCGGACCAGTGCTTGAAGTCAGCTTGGCGTGATTTCTCGATATCGAGCAATTCGGCAATCACCGTCAC
>JANLSI010000833.1:0-2295 GCA_031362345.1 Pseudomonadota bacterium | reverse complement strand
GGCGCTGCTCACGGCGCTCGATCGTGAACGGCCCCGCGAGCGGCCACTGGAACTGCACATCCTGATTGAAACCGCGCTCGGCATGGCCCGGGTCGAAGCTATCCTCGAAGCGGCCACGCGGCTGGTGTCGGTGTCGTTCGGCGTGGGCGATTACTCCCTGAGCATGGGCGGCCAGGATCGCCTGGTCGGCGGCGCGAATAAGCATTACACCATGCTGACCGACGCGGTGCCGGGCACACCCCGTGCAAGTCATTGGAACGACCAATGGCATTTCGCCCTGGCGCGGGTCGCCAATGCCTGTCACGCCTTTGATGTGATGCCCATCGACGGCCCATTCGGCAATTTCGCCGACCCCGAGGGCTTCAATGCCGCCGCCGCGCGGGGTCGCGTATTGGGCTATGCCGGCAAGTGGGCGATACATCCGAGCCAGGTTGCCCTCGCCAACCAGGCCTACACGCCGGGTGCCGAAGAAGTGAGGTGGGCACGCGCGGTGCTGGCGGCGCTCGCCAGCGGTCAGCGCGAAGGCCGGGGCGCAGTGGCCATGAATGGTCAGTTGCTCGACATTGCCCACGAGAAGATTGCGCTGCGCATCCTGGCGCGTGCCGGTGTGGCCTACGACGGTGGCACTGATGGCGAGTGAAGCGCGTCTGCCGCTGGAAGGGGTGCGCGTGATCGATGTCGCGACCATGCTCGCGGCACCGTTCTGCGCCGCGCTACTCGGCGATTTCGGCGCCGAAGTCATCAAGGTGGAAATGCCCGGCGGCGGCGATCCGTTCCGACGTTTCGGCACCATGACCGAAGCCGGTGTCAGTCTCAACTGGCTGAACGATGGTCGTAACAAGAAATCCATCACACTCGATCTGCGTCAGCCACGCGGTGCGGCGATCCTGAAACGACTGGTCGCCGACTGCGACATCCTGGTCGAGAACTTCCGCCCCGGCACACTCGAGCGCTGGGATCTCGGTTATGAGACCTTGAAAGCCATCAAGGACGATTTAATCCTGGTGCGCATCTCGGCCTACGGACAGGACGGACCTTATCGCGATCGCCCGGGCTTTGCCCGCATTGCCCACGCCTTTTCGGGGCTCGCCTATCTGGCCGGTGAGGCGGACGGGCCGCCCGTGACGCCGGGATCCACTTCGCTGGCGGATTACATTTCCGGTCTCTACGCGGCGTTCGGTGCTTTGCTGGCCTATACCTCACGCGAGCGTTTCGGTGTCGGTCAGTTCGTCGATATCGCGCTCTACGAAGGCATCTTCCGCATGCTCGACGAACTTGCGCCGGCCTATGCGCGCTCGGGCTTCGTGCGCGAACGCATGGGCGCCGACACCGTCAATGTCGTGCCCCACAGTCATTACCAGAGCAGCGACGGTAAATGGCTGGCGCTGGCCTGTTCGACGGACAAGATGTTCGCGCGCCTGGCGGCGGTTATGCGACGCCCCGATCTGCTGGCGTCCGATCGTTTCGCGACCATGGCGCAGCGCGTTGCCGCGCGCGCCGAGGTCAATGGCATTGTGGCTGACTGGATAGGCGGGCTGTCGCGCGATGAAGTGATGGGGCGCTGTCTCGATGGCGAAGTGCCGATCGGCCCGCTGAATAGCATCGCCGATATTTTTGCCGACCCGCAGTTCCTTGCGCGCGGCAATCTGTTACATGTGCAAGACCCGCGGGTGGGTGAAGTGGTGATACCCAACGTCGTGCCGCGACTGTCGGCAACGCCGGGACGTTTCGCATCGCTGGGGCCCGATCTCGGCCAGCACAATAGCGAGATCTATCGCAGTCGGCTGGGCATCAGTGCGGAGGAATTCGAAACCTTACGCGCCGACGGCGTTATCTAGTGAAGACGAACGCGCCGCGACACATGACCCTGGTCGCCTTCCTGCAGGCGCAGAACTGTTCCAATTACACAGCCTCCTGGCGCCATCCCGCTACCGCGTCGGATTTCACCACCCCCGAGTACTACCAGCGCATTGCGCGCGCGCTGGAAGCAGCGAAGTTCGATCTGGCGTTCTTCGACGACCGCCTGGCGATGCCAGACATCTTCAACGACGACTACCGGGAAACCGTGCGCCACGGCATCCGCGCTGTGAAGATGGACTTGCCGACCATCCTCATGGCGATGGGGCTCGCTACCCGGCACCTGGGATTGGGCGCGACCTATTCCACCACCTATTACGAGCCTTATCACATCGCCCGTGTGTTCGCCACGCTGGACCTCATGACCGGCGGACGCGCAGCGTGGAACGTAGTGACTTCGCTGAACGATGCTGAGGCGGCCAATTTCGGTCGCGAGCA
>JANLSI010000819.1:0-3635 GCA_031362345.1 Pseudomonadota bacterium | reverse complement strand
CGTCGCGAGGCGGTGGGAGACGAGGACAGATGTGCGCGCATTCGAGGCGAATAGCGGGGCTATTTAACGAGAATGCGCGCACATATGGACCGCTATCCCGGCGCCGTAGCAGATTCACCCTAAGTCCGACAGGCTCCTAGGGTGTTCTGCTAGACTCCCGATCTTTTTTCGACCGGGCTGACAGCCTGCTCACGAGGATCGCTGTTAATGAAAGTTGCATGTATCGATTTCGAAGGCGTGCTGGTGCCGGAAATCTGGGTCAGCCTGGCCGAGCGCACTGGCATCGACGAATTGCGTGTCACGACCCGCGATATTCCGGATTACGACGAACTCATGAGCTTGCGCCTGAAGATCATGCGCGAACGCGGACTGCGCTACGCCGACATTCAGGCTGCCGCTGGCGCGCTCGACCCCCTGCCGGGCGCGGCCGAGTTCCTGACCTGGCTGCGTGCTCATTACCAGGTCGCGATCATTTCCGACACTTTCCACGAATTGGCCGCGCCGCTGGTGGCCAAGCTGCAATATCCAATGATCTTGTGCCACCAGTTGAAGGTCGATGCCGACGACCATATCGTCGGTTACACCCTGCGCCAGACCGATCCCAAGCGCCATTCGGTGCTGGCTTTCCAAGCCCTGCACTACCAGGTGATCGCGACCGGCGACTCCTATAACGACATCAGCATGCTGCGCACGGCCAATGCCGGCATGCTGTTCCAGCCCTCGGAAAAAGTGACCCGCGATCACCCCGATCTGGCCGTCGCCAAGGATTACACCGAGTTGCAAGCGATGTTCGCCGCCCACCTCTGAGACCAGGCGCGCGTCTCAGCCCGCCAGGGAATAGGGACGCGCCGCTGGGGCTACCGCGCACAAACGCCAGCGCGGCAGCGCCCAAGCCAGCAGTTCCGCTGGCGCGGCGCCCATCAGCGCGACCGGCGGTGCGAGGCCGAGAAAATCCAAGGCCTGAAACAGCGCGCGGGGCGCACTTGCCGTGTCCACCGCCGGTGCGTAAGTCTGCTTGCTGAGCTTGTCGCCATTGGTGTCCAGCACGAGCGGCAGATGGGCGTAGCGGGGGGTCGGCAAGCCCAATAGCCGCTGCAGATGCACCTGCCGCGGCGTGGATTCCAATAAATCACTGCCACGCGTGACCTGGGTGACGCCCGACCAGGCATCGTCCACTACCGCCGCCAAGTGGTAGGCGTAGACCCCGTCCGCGCGCCGCACGACGAAATCGCCGCAGTGCTGCGCCAGCCGCTGAAGGTACTCGCCTTGCACGCAATCGGCGATGCAAATCGCCTGGTCATCGACGCGCACGCGCCAAGTCAGACGCGCGGCGGTAGCGGACCAGCCGGCCTGACGGCAGGTGCCGGGATAGGCGCCGGCGCCGATGTCTGTGCGCGAGCACCGGCAGCGATACACCTGCGCCTGATCCAATAACTGCGCGAGGGCTTGTGCATAGGCCTCACCACGGGCACTTTGATAGACCACCGAGCCGTCCCATTCCAGGGCCAGGGCTTCGAGGGTGGCGAGTATGTGGTGCGCAGCGCCAACTTCGATGCGCGGCGGATCGAGGTCGTCGATGCGCAGCAGCCAACGCCCGCCCTGGGCCCGCGCGTCGAGGAAACTCGCCACGGCCGTCACCACCGATCCGAAGTGCAACGGACCGCTGGGCGAGGGCGCGAAACGACCGACTACCGCCGGCATGGAGCACTCACTGCTTCACTCTCGCGGCGCGAATTGCGCGCAATACATCGCCGTCGCACCGGCCACGCCGATCGGCATGGCGAGAAAGTTCAGCAGCGGAATCATGGTCAATAGACCCAGCGACACACCAAAGCCCAAGGCCATGCCCCGTTCGCCGCGCAGTTTCTCGACGGCGGCTGGGAACAACTGCCCGTGGTTGCCGAGCGGACAGTCGAGATATTCGATAGCGAGCATCCACCCACCGAACAAGATCCAAAGCGGGGCAGCGAGCAGATTGAGTCCAGGAATGACGCTCAAGATCAACAGCGGCACCGCCCGCCAGGCGAAGTAGAAGAGTTTGCGCAAGGCTGCGGTTAGCGCACGCGCCGCCTCGGCGAGGAGGCTCTTCCAACTGAATTCCAGCACCTCGCCCGGTCGCGTGAGATGGCGTTCCACCGCTTCTGCCAGCAAGCCGTTAAAGGGACTGGCAAGCACATTGGCAACCAGACTGAAAGTGAAAAACACGGCCACCGCCGCCAGTGTGCCGAACACCAACCAGGCTATCCCCAGCGCCCAGTCCGGCCAGCCGACACAAAATCGGTCAATCATGTGCTGGAACAACTGGCCGAAGCTTGCGATCGCGAATGCGAACACCACGACGTTAATGGCCACTGGCCCAATCACGAAACGACGCAGGCCCGGCTGGGTCAGCAAGCGGCTGCCACGCAGCGCGTAGCCCACACCCACCGCGAAGCCGGCGCTCATAGCCTGGGCAAGACGCTCGCCGGGCCGGGCTGCCAGCCCGCCTGGCGGTACTCGACGGTGATGGTGGGATAGGTGCCACCGCGCACGTTGAAGGCCGCGCTCAGGCGCACATAACGTGGCGCGCAAGCGGCCACGATGTCATCGAGGATGGCATTCGTGACCGCCTCGTGGAACATGCCCTCGTCACGGAATGACCAGATATAGAGCTTGAGCGATTTCAATTCGACGCAAGCCCGGTCGGCGATGTAGTTGAGGGTCATGTCAGCAAAGTCGGGCTGGCCGGTGACCGGACACAGACAAGTGAATTCCGGCAGGCGGATGCTGATCAAAAAATCCCGTTCGGGCTTGGGATTAGGAAAAGTCTCAAGTCGTTTTTGAAGCTGCGTCGTCATGTCCGTACCGCTGGTGTTTTCGAATGTCACGCAGGGCGCGCAAGGGCGCTGCATGGGGGCCGGCGCGTCGCTCGATGTCGACCCGAGCGCTGGTAATTTAGCCATATTTTTCAAGCGATTGAACCATAGATTTCGGCACCTGGCGAGCGTTGTGCGGCGCGATTGCGATGGAGTATGCTTCGCACCCATGCGCATCACCCGAATCAAAGTCGCGGGCTTCAAATCCTTCGTCGATCCCACCATCTTGACCCTGCCCGGCAACCTCACCGGCATCGTCGGTCCGAACGGTTGCGGCAAGTCGAACATCATCGACGCTATGTTGTGGGTACTGGGTGAGAGTTCCGCCAAACATCTGCGCGGCGACTCGATGGTGGATGTGATCTTCAATGGCTCCAACACCCGCAAACCGGTCGGACAGGCGACCGTCGAGATCGTGTTCGACAATGCCGACGGCACCATCGGCGGCCAGTACGCGGGCTTCGGCGAAATCTCGATCAAGCGCACCGTCAGTCGTGACGGTGTGTCGGCCTATCACCTCAACGGTGCGCGCTGCCGACGCAAGGATGTCACCAACGCCTTCCTCGGCACCGGCATTGGCTCGCGCGGCTACTCGGTGATCGAGCAGGGCATGATCTCGCGGGTCATCGAGGCCAAGCCCGAAGAACTGCGCGGCTTTCTCGAAGAAGCGGCCGGCATCTCCAAATACAAGGAGCGTCGCCGCGAGACCGAGAACCGCATGGGCCATACCAAGGAAAACATGGCCCGCCTGACCGACATCCGCGACGAACTTGAAAAGCA
>JANLSI010000258.1:0-6179 GCA_031362345.1 Pseudomonadota bacterium | reverse complement strand
GGGGAGCCGCGCGACGATGGGTGAAGTAACGAAATTCAAGCCCCCCGGCGGCGACACGCCGCGCCATTTCGTGCGGGTGACTTGCGCCGATCATCACGGCTACACCGAATTCCAATATTCCATCGGCGATCCGATGCTCTACTTAGAGATGACGCTGCCGCCAGCCGCGTTTGCCGAGTTCTGCGCGCGTCATGCCGTGAGCCATCTAACGTCGGCCCAGGCCGCTGCGGTCGATGTTGCTGAACGTCGCTGGCACACCGGCCGTGAACATGAGGACGAATCCTGTGTCGATTGAGATCAAGACCACCAGCATCGAGCCGCTGCGCCGCACCTTTGATCACATCGCCGAGAAGCTCGGCGGTGACAAGCCGGCGAGTCGCTATCAAGAAGCGGTGTGGGGCTTGCAGCCGGCGCTCAATTTCCATTACCGGCCGACCTGGGACCAACGCTACGCGCTCTACGATCCGCGCCGTACGGCGATCGTGATGCGGGATTTCGACGATCTCATCGACCCGCGCCAGTATTATTACGGCTCGTGGACCATGCAGCGCGGTCGGCAGCAGGACTCCCAGGAAAAGAATTTCGAATTCGTTGAGAAGCGTGGCCTGCTGGCGGCGCTGGACGCGACGTGGCGCGACAAAATTACGCGCTTCGTGCTACCCATGCGCCATGTGGCATGGGCGGCCAACACCAACAATTCCTATATATGCGCTTATGGCTATGGCGCGCCGGTCACTTCGGCGGCCGGCATGCACATGATGGACGAGCTGGGCGTGGCGCAGTATCTGAGCCGCGCCGGCCTCATCCTGGGTGACAACGACACCGCACTGCTGGATGTCGCGAAAGCCGCCTGGATGCAGGCCGATATATGGCAGCCGCTGCGTGCACTGGTCGAGACTTCGATGGTGACTCACGACTGGTTCGAATTGTTCGTGCTGCAGAACCTGCTCATCGACGGCATGGTGCATCCGCTGGTATTCGAACGTTTCGACGCGCGTGTCATCGCCCACGGCGGCGCGGTGTTCTCGATGTTGTCGGAATTCATGGTCGACTGGTACGCCGAATCGAGTCGCTGGGTGGACGCGGTGTTGAAGACCGCCGCTGCGGAGTCGAGCGCCAATCGCGAACTGCTGGAGGGCTGGATTGCGCACTGGCTGCCGCGCGTGGGCGCCGCGCTGACGCCGCTCGCAGAATTCGCCATGGACGGTGGTGGCGCTGCCATCGTCGCCGAACTCGCGGCCGAACTGCGCGCGCGCGCCGGCCGTCTGACTTTACAGGTGTAGGCACGCATCATGACTGGCAAAGTATTCATCGCCTTGCAGAACAACGCCGACGCGCAGCCGATCATCAGCGCCATCCTGGCCGATAATCCTGCGGCGCTCGTTAGCGAGTCGCCGGGCATGGTCAAGATCGATTGCCCGGCGCGGCTGGTGGTGCGCCGCGAGTCTATCGAGATGCAGATCGGGCGGGACTTCGACCTGCAGGAAATCCACATTAACCTGATCTCGATCGGTGGCAACATCGATGAGGACGACGACGAATTTGTGCTGTCCTGGCAGAGCTGATCGACAGGCTCGCACCCTCACGCGCGACGACGGGGACTATGACCATGGCGAAATCCAAGAAGCTCGGCCTAAAAGAGCGCTACGCGCTGCTGACGCGCGGCCTCGATTGGGAAACCTCTTATCAGACTATGGATAAGGTGTTTCCCTACGACACCTACGAAGGTATCAAGATTAAGGATTGGGATGCCTGGGCTGACCCCTTCCGCCTGACCATGGATGCCTACTGGAAATATCAGGCCGAGAAAGAGCGCAAGCTCTACGCCATCCTCGACGCCTTTCAGCAGAACAATGGTCAGCTGAATATTTCCGACGCGCGCTATCTCAGCGCAGTGAAGCTGTGGTTGCAGGGCATCACGCCGCTGGAATACGCCGCCCATCGCGGCTTCGCCCACGCCGGGCGCGCTTTTCGGGGCGCCGGTGCGCGCATCGCCTGTCAGATGCAGTCCATCGACGAACTGCGGCATGCCCAGACCCAGCTGCATGCCTTCAGCCACTACAACAAGTTCTTCTCGGGTTTTCACGGCTTTGCCCACATGCGCGACCGCGCCTGGTATCTGTCCATTCCGAAGAGCTTCTTCGAAGACGCCATGACGGCCGGACCCTTCGAGTTCGTGACCTCGATCTCGTTCGCCTTTGAATACGTGCTGACCAATCTGTTGTTCATGCCCTTCGTGTCGGGCGCCGCCTATAACGGCGACATGGCCACCACCACTTTTGGTTTCTCGGCGCAGTCCGACGAATCGCGGCACATGACCCTTGGCCTCGAAGTCGTGAAGTTCATGCTGCAGCAGCACGAGGACAATGTGCCCATCGTGCAGGGCTGGCTGGATAAATGGTTCTGGCGTGGCTACCGTCTGCTTGGTCTGGTCGGCACCATGATGGATTACATGCTGCCGAAGAAGGTCATGTCCTGGAAGGAAGCGTGGGAAATCTACTGGGAAGAGAACGGCGCGGCGCTGTTTCAAGACCTTAGCCGCTATGGCATCCGCCTGCCTAAGCACCACGAGGTGGCGGCCAAGGAGAAGCATCGCTTGACCCACGAGATGTGGACCACGCTCTATCAGTACGGCAATGCCCTCAGCTTTCACACCTGGGTGCCCGACGACGAAGAAATCGCGTGGATGAGCGAGAAGTACGGCGAGAGCTTCGACACTATGTACAAGCCGCGTCTGTTATTCCTGCGCGAGGCCGAACAGCGTGGCGAGCGTTACTACAACAATCGCCTGCCGATGGTCTGCCAGGTGTGTCAGATCCCCATTTTCTATACCGAGCCCGACGACCCCACCACGCAATGCGTGCGCATCGTCGTGGCGGCGGGCACCAAACACCATTGCTGCTCCGACGGCTGCGCAGATATTTTCAATCACGAACCTATGAAGTATGTGCAGGCCTTGATACCGCCACAGCAGATCTATCGTGGCGAAGCCGGTGGTGCGCGCGATATTTTCGAATACGCGGCTTGGCTGCATCTCGAACGCGGTGTCGACACCGGCGAATATCGCGGCTCCCCCGACCAGCGTAACTGGCAAGCCTGGCAGCAGGCGCATCGCGCCAAGCCGGCCAACGCGGCCTGAGGCCTGCGCCGATGAGTACTAAATACCTGGGCGAGTCCTACGAGTATCTGTCGGAGAATCGTCTCGAACAGTACGGTGGCGACATCAATTTCTATGTGCGCTGGGAGCGGCACATGCTGTTCGCCTGTCCGGCTGCCTATCGCGCGCCGGACGCACTGAAGCTCGGTGATTTTCTCGAAACTATGCTCAAGCCCGACTATGCCGCCCATCCCGACACTGCCAAACTCGATTTCACCCGTTGCACATGGAAGCTTGATAAAGCCGCGTGGCAGCCGGATTTCGCCAAGACCATTGCCGAGAACGGCATCGGCCACATGAGTTATATCGAGTTCAGTGCGCCGGGCCTGGATGGCCTGCACGGCATCGGCTACTGAGCGCGCGCGACGGCCGTGGGTTTCCGACTGACCATAGAACCGCTGGGCGAGACCCTCGAACTGGAGGATGGCCAGAGCATGCTCGACGGCGCACTGCGCGCCGGCATCTGGCTGCCCTATGCCTGCAACCATGGACTGTGCGGCACTTGCAAGGTCGATGTCTTGCATGGCGAGATCGATCACAACCACGCCTCGTCCTTCGCCCTTATGGATCTGGAACGGCAAGAAGGCAAGGCGCTGGCTTGTTGCGCGACGCTCAAGTGCGACGTCACCATCGAAGCCGAGATCGATGAAGACGACGACGCGCTGCAACTTGCGATCGGCGACTATCGTGGGCGGGTGACGCGCATCGACGATCTGACGCCGACCATCAAGGGTATCTGGCTGGCGCTCGATGGCGACGGGCTGGCCTTTCAGGCTGGTCAGTATCTCAATCTCAAGTTGCCGGGCCTGGCCCAGCCGCGCGCGTTTTCAATCGCCAGTGCGCCGAGCGTGCGCCATGACATCGAGATCAATGTGCGCAAGGTCGAGGGCGGTGCCGGCACCACTTATCTGCATGAACAGCTTAAAGTCGGTGACGAACTCAGCTTCACCGCGCCGCTAGGCCGCTTTTTCGTGCGCAAGTCGGCGTCTGATCCGCTGCTGTTCCTGGCCGGTGGCTCAGGCTTGTCGAGTCCGAAAGCGATGGTTCTCGATCTGTTGGAAGACCAGGACACACGCGCCGTCACTCTCATTCATGGCGCGCGCACGCGCAGCGAACTCTATGACGAGGCGCTGTTCAAGGCGCTGGCCGCGCAACATCCACATCTACGCTATGTACCGGCGCTGTCGGAAGCGGTTGACGATCCGAGTTGGACGGGGGAGCGCGGCTACGTCCACGAGGTAGCCGAGCGTCTGTTCGATGGCCGCTTTGCCGGACTGGAGGCCTATCTGTGCGGTCCGCCCGCCATGATCGACGCCTGCATCACCAGTCTCATGCGCGGGCGGCTGTTCGAAGAACACATTTTCATGGAACACTTCTTCACCGCCGCCGACGCAGCGCTACCCGCGCGACGCAGTGCGTTGTTCAAAAAATTCTGATGACCCAGACGATGCACCAGGCCGAGGGCAGCGCTTGCGAGGAGTATCAGATCACGCTCGCCGACAGCGGCATCTGCTTCCCGTGCAAGAGCGAGCAGAATGTGTTGGCGGCGATGGAGCGACTCGGACGGCGCGGCATTCCGGTCGGTTGTCGTGGTGGCGGCTGCGGCATCTGCCGCGTGCAGGTAGTGGATGGCGCGCACTATCGCACGCTCAAGATGAGTCGTGCGCAGATCAGTGAAGAGGATCGCGCGGCCGGTATTTGCCTGGCCTGCAAATTGATACCCGAGGGTCCGTTGACCTTGACCGCCCTCGGTTTGTTGCGCAGCGCGGTGAGCTGAAACTCGCGCGCTTGAAGCGCGTTCACGCATTCGGGAGGAAACGACGATGTCATTCACTGGAGTATTGCGGCCTGGCCATTGCGCCATCCGCGTCATGGAAATGGGTCCGGCACTGACCCATTACATCGAGCGCTTGGGTCTGATCAAGACCGGCGAGGACGCGCAAGGGCGGGTCTATCTCAAGGGCTGGGATGAGCACGACAGCTTTTCCATCGTGTTGCGCGAGGCCGACGAATCGGGTATGGATTTCCTCGGCTTCAAGGTGCTCTCTAACGCTGATCTCGATCGCTTCGAAGCCGCTTTGCGCGCCCATGGTTGTGCCGTCGAGCGCATAGCCGCCGGCGAGTTGAAGGGCTGCGGTCAGCGCATCCGCTTCAAGATCCCTAGCGGTCATCAGATCGAACTCTATGCCGACAAAGACCACCTCGGCACCAGCGTCGGTAATCTCAATCCCCATCCGTGGCCGGAAGGCCTGAAGGGCATGAAAGCCTGTCGTTTTGATCACGGCCTGTTATACGGGCCGAATCTCGCCGAAGTGGCGGATCTGTTCGTCAATGTGCTGGGCTTCAACCTGACCGAGCGCGTGATGACACCAGACCACCACATGATGGGTGCGTTCTTGTCGTGCTCCAACAAGGCCCACGACATCGCCTTCATCGAGCACCCGGCGCCGAACAAATTCCACCACGCGTCCTTCCTGCTCAATACCTGGGAGGAAGTGCTGAACGCGGCCGATCTCATGAGCATGCACGACATTCCGATCGATATTGGCCCGACTCGCCACGGCATCACCCGCGGGCGCACGATTTATTTCTTCGACCCCTCGGGCAATCGCAACGAGGTGTTCTGCGGCGACTACACTTGGTATCCCGATCGCGAGCCCATCACCTGGCAGACCGAGCAGCTCGGCCGCGCGATCTTCTATCACGATCGAAAAATAAACGAGAGCTTCCTGAGCGTGGTGACCTGAGATGTCGGCGCGAGATTCCGCAATGCCGGCCGTGACCGAGATGAAGAACTTCATTGACGGGCAGTTCGTCGCCTCGGGCAGCGGCCGCCTGTTCGACGATTTCGACCCGGTGGTCGGCAAGGTCCATGCCCGCATTCACGAAGCGAACGAGGACGACGTCGATCGCGCGGTGCGCGCGGCGCGTGCGGCGCGCAACGGACCGTGGGGTCGCATGAGTATCGCCGATCGCAGCGAACTGCTGTTCAAGGTCGCCTCCCGCATCAACGAGCGTTTTG